>JBATIA010000455.1:0-1624 GCA_049667415.1 Ignavibacteriaceae bacterium | reverse complement strand
ATACAAACCTGCAGGCAATTATGAAGTTGAGTTTAATGTGGATAGTCATTCCGGCAAATTCCGCAACCTATCGAGCGGAGTTTATTTCTATCAGCTTAGAGTGGGCAACTTTGTAAATACAAAATCTATGGTATTAATTAAGTAGGAGAAAAGAAAATGAAAAAATCTCTACATATTTTGCTTTTAGTAATTGCAGTACTCATCAATACCCAGTCAATAAATGCAAATGAGATAATAGTAAGTAATTCAACAGAATTACAAAACGCTATCAACAATGTTCAAGGTGGAGATACAATTACACTTCTTAGTGCTAACTATGGGGCTTTGACCATCTCAGGAAAAATTAATAATTCGTTTGTTGTTATAAGAGCAAATACCGGAGCTGCTGCCACCTTTTCAAGCATCAATTTTAATAACAGTAGTTACTGGGAGTTAATGGGAGTTGAGATTAAACCGAGATATACCAGCGGTGCTGATGGGAAAAATGCTGTCAACTTAGATGGCAGTTACCTAACCATAAAAAATTGTAATATTAATTATTCTGATGATATCTCTGGCTGGACTGATACGGACTGGCTGGCGCGTGCTGGCAATGGAATTGTAATGGATGGAGCAAATTTAAATGTTCTTGATAATACGATTACTGTGGTTGATCATGGGATTGGCTGCGGAGCTTCAAATTCAATTGTATCAGGAAATCTCATTGTTAATTTTCGCGGAGATGGAATTCGGGGATTGGGTGATGATGTAATTTATGAATACAACATTATAAAAAATTCTTTCGATGTTGATGATAATCATGATGATGGATTTCAATCTTGGTCATACGGTCCGGGTGGTGTTGGAACAGGTGTAGTGAAAAATGTTGTACTCCGCGGAAACACAATAATCAATTATGAAGATCCAAACCAGCCATACAGAGGTAATATGCAGGGAGTTGGATTATTCGACGGAATGTTTGAGAACTGGTTAGTTGAAAACAATTTAATAATAACAGACCACTGGCATGGCATTTCATTTTACGGAGCAATTGATTGTAAAATAATAAACAATACAGTTGTAGATAATGATTTAATACCATCTCCAGATCCATGGATTATGGTTACCGATCATAAAAACGGAACGCCTTCATCAGGAGTAACTGTTCGAAATAATATTGCCACAGACTTTTCCTTTTCCGGCAGCTTTACTGAAGATCATAATATAGAAATTACGATGAACCAGGTATCTACTTATTTTGTTAATCCATCCGGAGGTACAGGTAATTATCATTTGATTTCTACAAGTCCTGCTATTGATGCTGGCAGTAATCTTTTAGCACCGAATATAGATAAAGATGGGATAGCACGTCCGCAAGGAACTGGATTTGATATTGGCTGCTATGAATACACATCAGGTACAACAGTTGATGAAGAAAATATTTTTCAATCATTTCAATTATTTCAGAATTATCCGAATCCATTTAATCCTAAAACGAATATCCGATTTCAGATTGCGGATTTCGGATTTGTATCACTCAAAGTTTATGATGTATTGGGAAATCTTATTACTACTTTGGTTGATGAATACAAAAATCCCGGCAGCTATGAAGTTGAGATAAATACATCAAACCTCAAACATCAAA
>JBATIA010000454.1:0-7806 GCA_049667415.1 Ignavibacteriaceae bacterium | reverse complement strand
ACTAAATTTAGAAACAAAATTATTTCACTTCGGATTGTTAATGAATTTTAAAAACACTTTGCTCTTACTTCTGGTTCTATTTACATCGGAAAGACTTATCGGTCAATCCGATTCAATAGAAGTTTATTTGATTGATGCTTACTCCACAAGTCAGATACCCTATACCTTCAAATTATCTTTTTACACGAGCGATTCATGTAAAACAAAGGTAATCCTCGACGATGAATATGAATTTGATGTTTCTACCGAACCAGCTGATCTTCATAAAAAAGAAATTGATTTAAGTAATTTATCCTTTAAAGGAAAAATTGTATACTTTCTCCTTATTTCAGAAACTGAATCAGGCGAAATTTACACAAGTGAAAAATTTGATTTCGATTTACCATTTGAGCCACAAATAAAATCAGGTTCGGATTTTTTTACTTTGTGCTTATTTGGCTCTGCAATTTTTCTTTTACCATATCCCAGCTATGTTGCTGATGGACATACAAGCTACTTCAGCTTGACAAAGGAAATTCCTATTATTTCATTTCGTTCCAGAAGTCTGAATTATCCCTCGGGATACTTATCCCTTGAATACTCCTATATATTTAATGCTGTAAACCGGAATTATCTTAGAGCCGGATACAAAAAAATTATTGAGCTGCCTCACACCGAATATATTGCTCCGGGTGTAAGTTTGTATACTAATTTTTACTCGAATCAGGGTATAAGCCCTGAAATCTCTGTTGGTTTGTTTACAATAAAGGATACTTTTACGTTTTATGCACGGTACAGATATAATATCACACTTCATACTACAGGTAAAAATTTCAGCGAAATTTACATTGGGCTTTACTCCGGGTTCTTCTCTCTCTATCTCGATTAGAAGATTTCATTTTCAGGAATTATTTAATACTCTCTTTTGTTATAGTTAATTAATTCTGCAATCATTAACTATGAATTGATGAAATCATTTTTTTACATATTTCTTTTTCTTTTAACCGGGTTTTCTTTCGCACAAACAGGAATACTAAAGGGAAAAATCACAGATAATTCCTCGCCTATCCCTTCTGTGAATATTATTATACTTGATACAAATTTTGGTACAGCGAGTGAGCTTGACGGCACATATGAAATTACCGGTATCACTGAGGGTAGTTATGAAGTCAGGTTTAGTGTAATAGGATACGAATCGGAGACTTATGATATTGAAATTGAAGCAAATAAGATTACTGAATTGAATGTTGAATTGGAAAGCAAAGCAATCGAACTGCAAAGTGTGGAGGTAACAGATTTTCAGGTTCAGGATCAAAGAGATACGAGGACAAGTCTTATTGATCTTAATCCCAGAGACGCTAAAACTCTTCCCGGTGCAGCGGAAGATGTTTTCAGAACACTCCAATCTCTTCCGGGTGTTTTGGCACCGAATGATTTTTCTTCCCAGCTTGTTGTAAGGGGTAGCGGACCTGATCAGAATCTAATTATTCTTGATGATGTTGAAGTCTTTAATCCATACAGGCTGTATGGTGTTGTTAGTATGTTTAATCCTGATGCAGTGGAAAGTGTAAACCTGATATCGGGAGGATTTCCTGCAAAATATGGTGACAGGCTTTCAGCGGTGCTTGATGTTACTAATAAGGAAGGATCTACAGTAAAAGCCTTAAGCGGTAAAGTAAACCTTTCGATTGTTGATGCGAATATTGTATTAGAGGGAAAAAATCCTTTTAATCTGAGAGGTAGCTGGTTATTTAATACAAGACGGACATATTACGATCTAATTATTGAACCATTTGTAAAAAACGCTGGACTTGTCGATGATAACACTACCTTCCCAAACTTTTATGATTTCCAGGGAAAGGTTGTTGTTGGTCCTTATGACGGTCATAAGTTTTTGTTTAACGGAATTTTATCCAGAGACGCTGTGAATGTTGTAAGCGGAAAAAACAGAGAAACACCTGATAGCGTTGGAGTTTTTAATATTACAAACAACGATCTTGTCTCTGCCGCATGGCATTTTGCTCCTAACGAAAAGGTGTTAAATAAAGTTGTAGTATCGTGGTACAGAAATAACGGCACAACAGATTTTAACTCGCAGATACTTGATCCTTCATTAAACCGTAATGCTTTTGAAAATACAATTCCGGATACATTAGCTCCGTACCTTTTAAGATTTTCTTTCGGTGGTGATTTTATTTACAGAAAATATTCTGTTGATGATAAATTTACCTATATCCTTAAAGAGCATATTCTTGAAGCAGGAGTAGGTGCAGATTTTATGCAGACCACAATTAATTTTACTTTTAATCTTGATGATCAGTTAAAAGCAATTCTTAATTCAAATCCTCAATTCAGATCAGCACTTAATGATCTGAAAGATGTACAAAATTATAACCGCTATCGTGCATATTTACAGGATAATTTTAGGGTAACAGAAAGATTTACAATTCAACCAAGCTTGAGGATGGATTACTACAACATTCTGGATAAAGCGTACATTGCGCCCCGTCTTTCTTTATCATATGCTTTCGATGAGCTTACTACATTGCGAGCAGTTTGGGGAATATACTACCAGTCCCCCGGCTATGAAAAACTCCGAGACCAGGGAATCTTGTACGACCTTTCAGATATATATACTTCATCGCTGATTGCAGAGAAAGCAACTCACTATGTTTTGGGTGTTGAAAGATGGTTGACTGGTGAATGGAGCGTACGCGTTGAAGGATATTACAAAGATTTTGATAATTTATACATTCCACAAAAATTTCAGGGCAACAGGTTTTATACAGAACCAATTCCAGGCAAAGATCCAAGATTTATATCCGGCTGGACACTCCCTGCAACATTCAGTGGTGATTCCTTATCACAGATTCCAATTAATGGTTCATTCGGTGAAGCTTATGGATTTGAATTCTTCCTTTCTAAAAAAAGTTCATTTTACGAAAGCAGATTTTCAGGCTGGGTCTCATATGCGTTGGCCTACGCGAACAGGTATGAAGATGGAATAAAATATCCTTTCAATTTCGATCAAAGGCATACTTTAAATTTCGTTTTGAACTATCAGCTAAATAGCTGGTTAGAGCTTGGTGTAAGATGGCAGTACGGTTCCGGATTCCCGATAAGTCAACCCGCTGGCGTAAAACCAAGAATAATTTTAGAAGATCAGGACCTTGATGGGATTCCCGAAACGCCGGTTATAGCTACGAGAAATCTTAATAACAGTGGTGAAAATCCTGTAATATTTGATATTGATTTTGCAGATAGAAAATTGAACTCACGCAAACCAATTTATCACAGGCTGGATTTCCGAATAAATGCTTTTGCAGACTGGTGGAACCTTGATTGGGTATTCTATATTGATGTAATAAACCTCTACAATCGTTCGAACGTAATTGGTTATGATTATTATGTAAATGATGATATCACACTGGGAAGAGAAACCACAACAATGCTTCCGATAATTCCTACGCTTGGTTTTAGTGTAAGATTTTAATTTTTATCTTTCACTTACAAAAATTCTAAAATAATTCTCGCAAAATTTCCTCTATGAAAAAAAACTTCTGGCTATGGTTAATTGCCTTTGTTCTTACAATAGTTACAGCAGCATACCAGCGAATAACCGGTCCAACATATCCAATCTCTGGCGAGGTTTATCTGGGGGATAAATTAGTTGAGTACAAGCTCGACAGAACACACGGTGGTGAAGGTGACCATCCTATTGAAATTAAAGTTGATGATGAAACTATTTGCGGTGAGCTTTTATGGAAAAGATATAAGACTAACGATGAATGGACTTCTTTTGAAATGGTCAAACAAGATGGAAAGTTGTTTGCTTCGCTTCCACATCAACCGCCTGCCGGCAAGTTACTTTATAAACTCATTCTCCAGAAAAATGATGAAGTGGTCACATTTCCTGAAGAAGGTGGCGTCATTATCAGGTTCAAGGGTGATGTTCCGTTATCATTTTTAATACCTCACATCATATTTATTTTTGGTGCAATGCTGCTTTCAACCAGAACAGGGTTAGAATATTTTTCCGCCAGAGGCAGATCCCGTAATGCGGGAAATGATATAGAGAAATTTAAATCGTTGACTATTCTTACCTTTATTTTCGTAATTATCGGCGGATTCATTTTAGGACCTATAATTCAGTATTATGCATTCGGGGAATTCTGGACAGGTTTTCCATTCGGGCACGATCTGACAGATAATAAAATCTTAGTAGGCTTTATTGGATGGCTGCTTGCTTTGATCGCTCTGTATAAATTTAAAAATCCTAAACGATGGATTGTATTTGCATCTATACTTATGTTTATTATATTTTTAATTCCACATAGCTTACTAGGTTCCGAGCTAGATTATAAAAAACTAGAAAAAAATAAAATTAGCATTGAATCAGAATCCTTACCATAAGATTATTGAATAACTCAACTGAAATATTAACAGTATCCGAATTAACAAAAGAAATTCGTAGAACTCTCGAGGAGTCTTTTCAACAGGTTTCTGTTATTGGAGAAATATCAAACTTTAAATCTCACATTTCGGGACATTGGTATTTTAGTCTTAAAGATGCCGATGCAGTAATAAACTGTACAATGTGGAAAGGTTTCAATCAGTATGTTTTTTTCACTCCTCAGGATGGGATGAAGGTAATTTTGAATGGAAAGATCACGGTTTATCCACCTAGAGGCAGCTATCAGCTAGATATCCGTTCGATGAAGCCTGCAGGACTTGGTGAACTCCAGGAAGCATTTGAAAAACTAAAAAAGAAACTTGAAAGCGAAAGTCTGTTCGATGAAAAGTTCAAGAAATCAATCCCTGCTTTTCCTAAAAAAATTGGAATAGTAACAGCCATTGATGGAGCTGCTTTCAGGGATTTGGTAAGTGTTGCTGAAAGAAGATATCCACTCATTGAATTAGTAATTGCTCCAACAAGGGTGCAGGGAAGCGGTGCAGCAGAGAGTATTGTTAACAGTATTAAGCTTTTGAACAATTCAGGTGATATTGATGTTATTATTGTTGGACGTGGAGGAGGTTCCATTGAAGATCTTTGGGCATTTAATGAAGAGATAGTTGCCAGAGCAATATTTAAATCGAAAGTGCCTGTTATTTCA
Source organism: Ignavibacteriaceae bacterium (assembly GCA_049667415.1). Lineage (GTDB taxonomy): Bacteria > Bacteroidota > Ignavibacteria > Ignavibacteriales > Ignavibacteriaceae > IGN2. The sequence continues at coordinate 2,713 of JBATIA010000454.1, read as the reverse complement.
GGTGTAGGACATGAAGTTGATTTTACAATCGCTGATTATGTCGCGGACCTGCGTGCACCCACACCCTCTGTTGCGATGGAGCTTGCAACACCTGATGTTGTAGAAATAGATAATTTTATTAACGAATTTTTATCTAAGTCGTCAAGAATTATTGAAGAGCATATTAAAGAAAAAAGAGAAGACATTCTTTCGATTCAGAGATCTCATGGATTCAGGATCCCATTAGATATAGTTAACAGAAAAACACAGCAAATAGACATAGCAATTAGCAGAGTACTGCAAAGTATAGAAAGATTTTCGTTAATTTATGGCGCTAAGATTTCACTTCTATCAAAATCACTGGATACTTACGATATTCAGAGGTCTTTGAAGAGGGGCTTTGTTTTGGTAAAGCAGAATTCTAAATTTGTTACAAGGGCTGCTAAATTTAATAAGGAGGAAAAAGCTAGTCTAAAGTTTTATGACGGGGAAGTAATTACCCGTTAACCCATTTTTTATGGCAAAGAAAAAAACTAAAAGTAATTTTGAGCAGGACTTATCCCGTCTCGAAGAAATCAGCAGAAAGCTGGAAGAAGATAATTTAGATCTTGAAGAAGCTATATCACTTTTTGACGAAGGAGTAAAACTCTCAAAATCCTGCTTGAAGACATTAAGAGAAGCTGATTTGAAAATCACTGAGCTAAAAGGTGAATTGAAAAAATTTGTCAATGCTGAAGAAGATTAACCCGAATTTAGTATGGAGGTTTGTAAAAAATAAATGATTAATGAAGAAAAATATCCTGTCCTTTCCAAAGTAGATTACCCCTCAGATATTCGCCAACTATCACTACCACAATTAAAGCAACTATGTTCAGATATACGTGAGTATATGGTTGATACCATTTCGGAGATTGGTGGTCACTTTGGAGGAGGGCTTGGTGCTGTAGAACTAACCGTAGCAATTCACAAAGTTTTTAATACTCCACACGATCTGGTTGTTTGGGATACCGGTCATCAGGCTTATCCACATAAAATTCTTACAGGAAGAAAGGAAGCTCTTAACCGGATTAGACAATTTGGTGGTATAAGCGGATTTCTTAAACGATCTGAAAGCGAATATGATTCATTCGGTGCCGGTCATGCGTCTACATCCATTTCTGCAGCACTTGGAATGGCTGCTGCAAGAGATATTAGAAAGGAAGACAGAAAAGTTGTTGCGGTTATCGGCGATGGGGCTATGACCGGAGGTATGGCTTACGAAGCAATGAACAATTCTGGTTTTCTTAAATCCGATCTGATAGTTGTTTTAAATGATAACAATATGTCTATAGCATCTAATGTCTGGCAAATATCAAACTACTTTACTGAAATGATCTCGCATCCTGATTATAATAAATTTAAAGGACAAATTTGGGATCTTACCGGTAAGCTCGATCAGTTTGGTGACAGAATGAGACGTATTGCAGTGAGGCTTGAACATGGTATAAAGGCTGTTATTACTCCGGGAATGCTTTTCGAAGCATTAGGGTTTAGATATTTCGGTCCGGTGAATGGACACAATGTCCACCAGGTAATAAAGATTTTTGAGCACGTGAAGGAATTGAAAGGTCCTATTCTTATTCATGCTATAACCCAAAAAGGGAAAGGATATAAGCCTGCTGAAAACCATTCTCAAAGGCTTCATGCTTCAACTCCTTTTGACAAACTAACCGGGCAGGCTCGTAAAAAAGCTGGTGAGCCAGTAGCCTATACAAAAATTTTCGGAAATGCTTTAGTAGAAATAATTGAAAAAAATCCGAAGGTAGTTGGGATAACTGCTGCTATGCCCGATGGAACCGGATTAGACATTTTGAAAGAGAAAATTCCACAGAATTATTACGACGTTGGTATAGCTGAGGAACATGCAATAACCTTTGCAGCAGGTCTCGCCACTCAGGGAATTATTCCGGTAGTGGCTGTGTATTCTACCTTTCTGCAAAGAGCTTTCGATCAGATAATACATGATGTTGCCCTACAGAAATTACATGTTGTGTTTATTTTAGATAGAGCTGGTCTTGTTGGTGCCGATGGTCCAACTCACCATGGAACATTTGATCTTTCTTATTTGAGAATAATTCCGGGCATGGTAATAATGGCACCGAAGGATGAAGCAGAACTACGTAATATGGTTTATACAGCTGTTGAGCATTGTGAAGGTCCTGTTGCAGTAAGATATCCGAGGGGTTCTGCTCTGGGAGTGAAGCTTGAAGATGGTTTTAGTAAGGTCGAAATTGGAAAGAGTGAAAAAATTTCGGATGGAGACGATGTGGCAATTTTAGCTGTTGGCTCTATGGTTAATTATGCTGAAAAAGCTTCTATTATTTTGAAAGATAATGGGATTAAATGCGAATTAATTAATATGCGGTTTATTAAACCTCTCGATACAAAACGCCTTGATGAGATTGCTGCAAGACATGACAAAATTGTAACACTGGAAGAAAATAATTTGCCCGGTGGCTTTGGATCTGCTGTGCTCGAATATTTTAGTGATAATAACTTTAAAAATGATTTGCTCAGATTAGGAATACCGGATAAATTCATAGATCACGGTACGCAGACACAACTCCATAACCAAATAGAAATTGATCCGGAAGGAATAGCTGAACGCATTACTTCTTTTTATAAAAACACAAAATCCACAGCGAGGTTTACTATCTAATGGATAAAACCAGGGTAGCTGTAATTGGTCTCGGGA
>JBATIA010000453.1:0-2962 GCA_049667415.1 Ignavibacteriaceae bacterium | reverse complement strand
AGATATACTGACACAGGAGTACCTCTAGGAGCTAACATAAAAGTAAATGATGATTCAAGTACCGAATTTCAAATGTACCCCACAATTTCGATGGATGTGACTGGCAATTTTGTAGTTGTATGGCAAGATTTTAGGAATATCAATTGGGATATATATTTTCAAAGATTCACAAGTACTGGTGCACCTTTAGGAGCCAATACAAAAGTAAACGATGATGCTGGTAGCGCATATCAAAAACTTCCCTCAATCTCAATGGACGGAGCAGGTAATTTTGTGATTGTGTGGGAAGACAATAGATACGGACAAACAAACACCGATATTTTTGGTCAAAGATATTTTTCAAATGGAAATCCAGATGGCGCCAATTATCGTATTGTTGCTGATGGTCCGAATGATGGCGAATCATCACCGGTAGTATATGCAAATAACTCAGACATAATTTTTTCATGGCATGATAACCGCCGATCAGCAGGATGGGACATATTTGCAAAAATAGTTGGTTGGAATTGGAATGGAGTTACAGCTGTAATCGATGAAGGAAATAATAACCCCACCGAATTTTCACTCTCACAGAACTATCCAAACCCATTTAATCCTAGTACAAAAATAAAATTCACTATTCCGCGAGATGTAAGAGGCGAGAAGCAAGAAGTAATCTTAAAAGTGTTTGATGTTCTGGGAAATGAAGTCGCAACATTGGTTAATGAAAAACTTTCTTCAGGTGAATATGAAGTTGAATTCAATACATCATCCATAAAACATCAACCATCTTCAGGAATATATTTCTATCAGTTGAAAGCAGGAGAATTTGTTCAAACAAAAAAAATGATTTTGATCAAATAATGGAGAATATGATGAAAATAATTCCCTTAATTATGGCCAGCTTATTTTGTGAATTAATATTTGCACAAATTAGCTTTTACCCGACTTACAATCTTTCCAATACGCCTAATACCATGTCTGACTCTCATTCTGTATATTTTGAATCAGGGGGATATTATTATACTGTTTGGGTAGACGAAGGCAAGATTCTTTTTATCAGATCAAATGATCTTGGACAATCTTGGTCGGAAAAACAAATTTTAATTTCTTCAAATAACGTTTGCGGTTTACCGACCATAAAATCTGATTATAATTATGTGTATGTATTGTGTCATCAATACTCAGGCGATTATGAGATATTATTTTTATCATCTACTGACTTCGGACAAACCTGGGGTCCGCTGCAAGGAATATCGGGGATGGACTCAGGCTCGCTTGCACCTCAGTTAGCTGTGTCTGGTTCAAATCTTTTTGTTGTCTGGGAACAGAAGACAAGTCTCTTCAATAACATATCAGAAATTAATTTTGTTAAATCTTCAGATCGGGGATTAAGCTGGTCAGATACCACCAATCTCTCAAATTCTCAATCATTACATTCAACTGGAACACAAATTGCCAATTCAGGTTTCAATCTTTATTGTTCATGGCTGGAATCGACTTCTTCCACAGAAAGCGATATTTATTTTTCAAAATCAACGGATGGTGGAAATATCTGGTCAGATCCGGTGAACTTGACAAATGATGCCAGTTTCCAAAACGAAGTTTATATGATTCTGAATGGTAATAGTGAATTATACATTGCCTACGTTGATGGAACGTCACTTTCTGATATTTACTTAATTAAAAGTACTGATAGTGGCCAAACCTGGTCAGTTCCTGTAAACATGACTAATAATCCGGGTAAATCAAGTAATCCTTGTATAAGTATTTTTGATAATTATCTGTACTTTATTTGGTCTGACAATTCACATACTTCCCCTTTATTTGATAGTTCCGATGTTTTCTTTAAGTGGTCATCTGATAATGGTTCAACCTGGCAGGACTCGTTGAATCTTTCTGACAACTCCAGCAATTCGTTAAGACCCAGAATTTGTTACGATTTAAATGGTCCCTTACCGGCACCTTGGCTGGATATTACTGTTTTTTGGTACGACTTTGCTGAGGGTAATTCAGAAATATTTGCTAAGAATGGAAACCATAATATAGTCACTACAGAACAATTCTGTGAAGTACCTTTTTCTTTTTCACTCGAGCAAAACTATCCAAACCCATTTAATCCTAGCACTAAAATAAAATTTACGATTTCAGATTTCGGATTTGTGATTTTAAAAGTCTTTGATGTCCTGGGAAACGAAGTTGCGACTTTAGTTAATGAAGAAAAGTCGGCAGGAGAATATGAAGTTGAATTCAATAGGAAAAATCTACCAAGCGGGATTTATTTCTATAGGATTCAATCAGGCTCATTCGTTGACACGAAGAAGATGATTCTTTTAAAATAAGCAGTCCGGCTTCTTCCCGATTTTATTGGAAATACGCCGCGACGAGGAGGAAAAAATGAAAATCTTTGTAACAGGCGGAACAGGTTTTATTGGCAGACACACAATTGAGTTGTTAAGTAAAACCAATCATCAGGTAAAATTACTTGTCAGAAAATCAAGCAATACTGCTTCGCTTAAATATTCCAATTCGACGTTTGCTGAAGGAGATTTAAAGAATAAAAATTCACTTCTTAAGGAAATGCAGGATTGTGATTCAGTTATAAATATAGCTGGTCACTATACATTCTGGGAACCTGATAAGAGAATTTATGGCGATGTAAATATTGATGGTACAAGAAATGTTTTAGAATGTGCATTAGACACTGGCATAAAGAAAGTTGTGCATATCAGTACAGCTGGAATTTATGGGAAGCCTAAAGAAGAACCATTCAATGAATTAAGTCAAGTCGGTCCTGTTCAGTATAGTGAATATTTCCGAACTAAATATGAAGGAGATAAAATCGCCTGGGATTTATTCGAGAAAAGAAATTTACCGCTTGTCGTTATCTACCCGGTATGTGTAATTGGTGAAGGAGACACTAAAGCAAGTGGAAGATATATTAAAGATTTAATTAGTCGAAAATTACCGGCAACTGTATTTA
>JBATIA010000452.1:0-1901 GCA_049667415.1 Ignavibacteriaceae bacterium | reverse complement strand
ACATCGTAAATTTTAAGAGTTACAAAACCAGCCTGAGGCATTTGCCATCTGATAGTGGTACTTGGGTTGAAAGGATTGGGAAAATTTTGCGATAGTTCGAAATTGTCCGGTATAACTGAGTATTCAGAAATAACTTCAGTTGGGGCATCAAAGAAAAGTTTTAATCCCCAGGATTGAAGAATTCCGGAATTTCCCGAAACCATATCAACTATTTTTAGAGTCCAATCGCCGTTCGGATCCATTCCTGAAAAAATTGATAGTGGATTGTGTGGTTTGTAATTACCCTCATATGGAGACTCACCCTCTTCTATTGGAATGGAAGAAGCGTCAGTCAGATTGCAACTAAAAATGTTACTATCGGCAATTTCTGATTGGGCAATTAATGTGTCTGTTATTCCATCGTGAGTTAACAAAAAAGCCAGATCAGATACTTCTGGATGAATGACAGAATCAATTAGTACGGTAACACCTGAGAGAGAATAATTATCTAAAAAATCTGGACTTATACTTACTTCTATTACATCGCTGACCTCACCTGGATCGGGAATTAAAAGATTGAGATTATTGTGTTCATAAACTTCAAATATTATTGTTCCACCGCCATCAGTTGTATGCAGTATTGCTCCGTCCCAGCCGCAAATCCAGCCTAAACCAGTCTCAGGAAAAGCTGCTGATGTGAGGTAACCATTGCCGGGGGAGTCTTGCTGATACCAGTTTGAACCGCCGTTGGTTGTGATGAAAATAGTCCCGGCATCACCTACTATCCAGCCATCAGTTTCATTAACAAAGACAACTTTATTGAGGGTTTCATATGTTACTCTGGGTAACAACTCTGTCCAATTATTTCCATCATCTGTTGAACTATAAATTGCTCCTCCGACGCCAACAACCCAACCAATATGTCTGTCTATAAAATAAATTGATCTGAAAAATTCAAGATTATTTGGTGAGACATCAATCCAATCATCGCCACCATTTGTTGTTTTTAGTATAGCACCACTCATACCAGCTGCCCAGCCGTAATTCTTATGAACAAAGTGAATAGAATAAAGATGATAGCCGGAATTCTGATGCTGTAAAACCCAGTTATCCCCATAGTCAGTAGTTTTCCATATGTTTCCGAATTCTCCTGCAACCCAGGCTCTACCACTAAATCGCCTATGAACAGAAAAAAAATGAAGATTGGTTGTTATACTCTTATCAATCCAAATATTACCACCCTGTATTGCTTTTAGAATGGTACCATATTTCCCTACAGCAAAGCCGGCATAGGGAGTTATAAAATCAACCGCTAGTAAATCGTTAGTACTTCCACTATTTTGCTGCATCCAGCTATTTCCTCCATCAGTAGTGTGATAAACAATTCCATCCCATCCAACGACCCAACCGTTGCTAGCATCAGCAAAGTCGACACCTGTTAAGTTATTTGTAAAACCTTCCGACTCCACCTCCCAATTTATATTTCTTCGCAGTATTATGCCGGCCCAACCAACTGAGCATTCACCTTCAATCCCATAAAGAGTTTGAGTTGTTGGTGAACTTTCAAGATTCCAGTTACTGCCATAGTTTGTAGTACGTATAATTGTTCCGTCATAACCAACTGCCCATCCTTCGCCTGAAGAACTCATATAAAAATCTTGCAAATCTGATGTAGTATTGCTTACGGCTAAATTCCAATTTACTCCGGCATTGATGGTTGTGTATATTCTTCCTTCATCACCAACAACACAGCCGGTATTTTCATCAATAAATTTTATTGAGTTCATTCTGCTTGTTGGGATAAGTGAGTTTGTCCAGGTCGTCCCGCCATTTGTTGTTTTTATGATAATACCATACTGATTAGCCACACCGGCAATCCATCCATTAAGTAAGCTTGTGAAGTAAACGGAAAAGTAATGATC
>JBATIA010000451.1:0-2966 GCA_049667415.1 Ignavibacteriaceae bacterium | reverse complement strand
CGACTCAACTGTGTCAAAGGCAATAAAATATTCAATAAGGAATCTGAAAATAGATAAGCCAACTGCAAGTGCACATACATTCAGGCACAGTTTTGCTACACATCTTCTGCAAAATAATTATGATATCAGAATCGTACAGGAACTTCTTGGACATAAAGATGTTCGTGTAACTATGGTTTACACTCATATAATAAAAAATCTTGGTCTTGGTGTAAAAAGTCCTTTAGATTTTTAAATTGCACTATCAAAAAATAAATGAATTTAAAATGAGAAAAACACTTATAATTTTCCTGCTTATAATCATTCATTCATTCATCCATTCATCCAATCATACAGCAATGGCACAAACGAAGCAAACCGCTTTCATCAACGGAAAAATTTATACTGTAAATGAAAACCAGCCTTATGCAGAGATGGTAATGACGGAAGGAAATAAAATCACTTATGTCGGAAAAACAAACCTGAATATCATCGATGCACAAACCTCTGTTTATGACCTCGAAGGGAAATTGATACTGCCGGGATTTAATGACAGCCATTTGCATTTCACTTCTGGTGGGAATTATTTGCTTGGTATAAACCTGCGTCCTGCTCTTTCCAAAGAAGAGTTTGTAAAAATTATTAAAGAATATATAAAAAACAGAAGACTTCCGGATTCAACCTGGATAACGGGCGGAAGATGGGACCACGAACTCTGGCCGGATAAATCTCTTCCAACAAAAGAATTAATTGACAGTATATCTCCAGACACTCCAGTATTTGTCAGCAGGATTGATGGACATATGGGTCTGGCAAATTCTAAAGCACTTGAGCTTGCAGGAATTACTGAATATACAAAAGATCCTGAGGGTGGATTAATTGAACGCGACCCGGAAACCGGTGAGCCAACTGGTATCTTAAAAGACCATGCGATGGATCTTGTCTTCAAAGTAATACCTCTTCCCTCCCTCGAAGAAAATATTGAAGCAGCGCTAAGAGCTTTAGAGGAAACTAGAAAGCTTGGTATTACAAGTGTTCAGGATATGACTCAACCCGATGAGTTCGAAGCATATAAAAATATTATGGATGAAGGAAAGCTAACGTGCAGGATATATTCCATCTGGCCTATTGATAAGTATGAAACAATCGTTCGTGCCGGAGTAACCGTAGGAAATGAAAAAGGATTAATAAAACGCGGAGGCTTAAAAGGTTATTCAGATGGCTCACTCGGCGCGAGTACTGCCTGGTTCTTTGAACCTTATGTTCAGGATCCCTCAACTTCCGGACTTCCGATGGATGTAGTTACAAATGGAAACCTGGAAAAGTGGGCATTCGATGTTGACAGAAACCGGCTGCAGTTGTGTGTTCACGCAATTGGAGACAAGGCTAATGCCTATATGCTTGATCTGTATGAAAGAATTAAAAAGGAAAATGCACCCTGGGACAGAAGATTCCGTATTGAACATGCACAGCATTTAAGAAAAGATGACATATATCGTTTTGCTAAAATAGGAGTGATTGCTTCTGTGCAGCCATATCATTGTATTGATGATGGTGTCTGGGCAAAAAAAAGAATCGGAACGGAGAGAATACAAACCACACATCCCTACCGATCGTTGTTAAGTAGCGGTGCCGTGGTTGCTCTCGGAACCGATTGGCCTGTTGCTCCCTTAAATCCGCTATTAGGAATTTATGCTGCAGTAACAAGAAGAACAGTTGACGGGAAAAATCCTGACGGCTGGGTTCCTGAAGAAAAAATTTCAGTTGAAGATGCAATTAAGTGTTATACCCTCAATGCTGCTTATGCATCCTTTGAGGAAAAGCTTAAGGGAAGCATTGAAGTTGGTAAGCTGGCGGATTTTATAGTATTGAGTGATGATATTTTAACAATCGATCCAGTAAAGATAAAAGATGTTGAAGTTGAGATGACAATATTTAATGGCGATATCGTTTATGAGAAAAAACAATAGAACACGGATTAGACTGATGCGACGGATCAGAACAGATAATCACAAGGGAGGTAGTTATGCTTCACGGTAATATTACTGAATTAATAATAAAAGCGTTCTATAAAGTTTATAATACTCTCGGTTATGGATTTTTAGAGAAAGTTTATGAAAATGCGATGAGAATTGAATTATCAAACATTGGTTTAAATGTTATTCAACAGAAAAATATCAAAGTATATTATGAAGCAGATCAAGTAGGTGATTATTTTGCAGATTTACTTGTGAATGATTTAATAATAGTTGAATTAAAAGCTGCTGAAAATATTTGCGAAGAACACGAAGCACAATTATTAAATTATTTGAAAGCCACAGATATCGAAGTTGGATTATTATTAAACTTTGGGAAAGAACCTCAATTCAAAAGAAAATATTTTACAAACGATAAAAAGAAAAATCCGTTCAAATCAGCCTGATCCGTCGGATCCGTGTTCTATTCCCCAATTCCTGTAAACGTAATAGCTATCCACTCATCCATTGATTTAACTTGCACAGTTCTGAAACCAAGCGAATGATATTTTTTTTCAATTGCTTCTCTGTCGCCTTCAAGTAATCCTGATAAAATCACGATTCCATTTTTTTTCAATCTCGATTTAATCCTTTCAGCCGTTTCAAGCAGAACATTCCTTTGGATGTTAGCCAGTATTAAATCAAAATCATTTTCTTTAACATTATCAATTTCACCAGTTAATATCTGAACTGAATCACTAACTTGATTTAGTAAACAATTTTCTCTGCAATTCTCAAGACAAACTTCATCAAAATCTACTGCAACTGCTTTTGCCCCACCAAATTTAACGGCAGCAATAGCGAGTATTCCCGTTCCCGAACCAACATCAAAGACTTTCATACCTTTCTTAACATACTTTTCCAGCAATCTTAAAATTAATTTTGTCGATTGATGCTCACCAGTTCCGAAAGACATTTTGGGATCAATGGTTAAGACAATTTCATTTTCTTTTGGAGTGTATGGTATGAAAG
>JBATIA010000450.1:0-1567 GCA_049667415.1 Ignavibacteriaceae bacterium | reverse complement strand
GAAGTTGATTGCTGATTTCATCAGTATCGTCAAACTTTTTATTGATAGATTGAAGTTCTTTCAACCTATCACCTGAGCTTAACACAAATTTTATAAACGGATCATCAGAATTGAGAATACCATCTGTGCCAGATTTTGCAAGCTCTATAACATCTTCCTTATTTGTTATCCCCGAGCTTGAAAGAAGATTACTAACAGATTCACTTGCTTCCCTTTTTTCCAGCATCAGCTGATATAATGGATTTTCCGACGCCAAATTATCTCGAAATACATTCAACTGCACAAAAAGTTTTTTATCCTCCAATTCTTTATTAAAATCTTTAGGAAAGATATTTTCAATTAGGCTGTCAAGTTTGTCACTTTTGTAAAGATCGCTTCTTTCCTCTTCGGGCAGTTTAAGTTGTTCAGCCAGGTTGACTAAGTCTCGTGCTATGAAAAGATATTCAGGTGAATATAGAGAACTAATTGTTAATGCAAATATTTCCTTGGCAATTTTTGATGCTTCATTTCTGTTCCGGGCTATATCATCCCAGGTGCTTCCATATTTTTCATTTAATTCAGTATCGGATTGAACTGCTTTCTTAAAATTTTCTTCAAAATCTTTTTTTCTCGCTATAAAGTATGGGTCCTGCAGAGCCTTGTAAGTTGCATCATAAACTTTTAATCCGTTCCCAACATTGAATAATGTAGCAACAAGTTTCATATTTTCAGCATTTGTTTCTTCTACTAATTCCTCATAGACTTTATAAAGATCATTTCGCATTGGAGTTTGCAAACCATAGCGGTAGTCGCGCAAGTACTCGAGTTGTGCAATAGTATAAAGCCGGTTTGTGCTTCCGGGGTTTCCAACCACGAATACAGGTTGATCTTCTTGAATAGATTCCAGACTCCAATCAAAAAAGTAATTTGTTTTTACCGGTTTATCATTCTCGTATGCACGAAGGAAAGCACAATCCAAACCGTAACGTGGATATGTGAAATTATCATAATCGCCTCCAAGTTTGGAAACCATTAGCTCGGGTGCAAAGACTAACCTTATATCACTATACTTTTTATAACCGTATACTGAATATTTCCCTCCATAGTAAAGTGAAACAACTTTATAAATCAATTCCGGATTAAGCTCGTTATATCTATTCTTTATCTCTTCAATTTTTTCATCTTTTCTAACAACTTTTTCAGAATCAGTTTCAACTTTGTTCATTTCTGATTGAATTTCATCCGTAACATCCTCAATCATCATCAACTGGTTCACGAATAGATTGGGAATTTTCTTTTCATCCTCAATTGTCTCTGCATAAAATTTATATTTCAGCAGATCTTCTTCGTCTGTACTCATGTCTCTAAGAATTCCCCTTATACAATGATGGTTGGTCATTATTAATCCGTCCGAAGAAATAAATGACGCAGAACAGCCATTACCAAACTTCAAAGCAGATTTCTGTACTTCATCCAACCATGCTTCTGTGGGTTTGAAATTGTAAAGTTTCTCGAAGTAGTCGAGCGGTGGATTTTCAAATGTCCACATCTTGCCCATATCAAATTCTTGAGCTTTGACAGTGTCGAA
>JBATIA010000449.1:0-8426 GCA_049667415.1 Ignavibacteriaceae bacterium | reverse complement strand
ATAGATTTAAAGATGGATAGAATAGAAGATCCATCTGCACTTGATATTCAATTAAAGCATTATCCCGGAGTCGTAGAAACAGGTTTATTTTATAATATTGCTGATTTGGTTTTGGCAGGAGTTGGAGATAGTGTAAATGTAATGGATAAAAAAAAGAGAGAACAAACCTAAAGTTTGAACTCTCTCTTCCCCTTTTATTTTTTTTGACTTACTTGTTAGCGCCCATTCTTCTTAGTTCTCTTGAAACTTTTCTTGAATTATTGTAAGCTAAAAACCCAAGCATTGCCAGAAAGCCAATAACGATTAATTCTGTAATTCCCATTCTGTTTTGTTCTCCATTTAGTTAATTATTTGCACAGAAAAATTCAAGTATAATGCCACCGGAAAATTTCATAATGAAACTTCTTTTACCGGCATTTACAGGTAATTAGTCTTCTTAAGAAATTCGGAATGTAATTATTACAAAAAACGACAAATGTGGCAGTAACAATTTACGTTAACAAAAAAATGGGCGTATATAAATACGCCCATTAGTTATAAGGAGGCGAGTTATGATATTACTTCATCAAAACAAGTGTCCTTGTTTCTGTAAAGGAGGCTGACTTGATCTGATAGAAGTAAATTCCCGACGATAATCCGGTTGCATCAAAATCTACCTCGTATGTCCCTGCGTTGTGGTCCCCGCGTAAGAGAGTTTCAATTTGGTTACCCAATGCATCATATACAACTAATTCTATTTCACTTCTTTGTGGAAGAGAAAATCTTATTGTAGTTGAAGGGTTGAATGGATTCGGATAATTTTGTTCCAAGCTGAAATTATCTGGCATAGAGTTGATTTGCCTTTCAACACTAACTAATAAAGTATCCATTCCTAATTTCGCCATTTGGTACTTTGTTAACGGTGTAGCATAGAGTAACTGGAATCCATCTGCATCTTCCTTTACCAAAGACCAATCCTTATTATTTGGTGTGGGTAAAGGATCATTTGGATCACCATTATATGTTATAAAATCCATTTTAAACGAATATTTATAATCAACAGGTAAAGGAATGATCCCTTCTAAATGACTAAGTGTACTATCGCTTGCATTCCAGGTTGCGAACTTCATTCCACCACCTGCATTATAATCATCTATTGCTGGAATTGTTCCACCAAAGTTTGCATGACAGTCTGCGCAGGTTCTTGCATTATCCTTTGTAATTGTATGAGCCACAGATGGACCCATAGCAACCCAGGTATTTCCCTCATATGATAATGATTGAAATGTTGCTGGATGAACTTTGCCATCTTTATCTCTGTTAACCAAGATCATAAAATTTGTGAGCTGTTTATATGCCCTCTTTTTATGTACAAGTTGACTTTCAAAATGGCAATTATAACAGGTTAAATTGGTTGAAGCATGACAGGAAGTACAATGAATGTTTGCTCCATGCTGATCATGCTCTGAGTTGGAAACAACGGATACGTGACATCCGGCTTGCTGACAGTCAGTTTGAATTGCTCCAGGATCAAACATAGAACCATGCTCAATACCATCATCACCATGCAACTCTTCTTTTTTATGGCAATCCATACATACAAATGGTGTGGATGCATTCCTATGAACATCAGGTATACCCTTATTAATAATAGCGGCCTCTCTACCATGACAGCCAAGGCAATCAGCCTGAGTCACCGGGCCTGGGAATGGCGGTGTGTTAGTTGCATGACAATCAACGCAATCTGGTGTGTAACCAGTTGCTGGATAAGGATCGCCATTTGCATCGTTTGCATCATGACATTCTACACAGCCAATATCTTCAATAGTTACATTAGTCAAAGTTTCAAATCCACCATTTTCAGAATTGTACCAGGTTGGTTTTCCATTTCTGGTTTTATGAAGGCTTGTGCTAAAACTCCCCTGTGCGAGAGAAGGCAGAACATAGCCTATCACAAAACAGATGGTTAATAGTAATGTTATTTTTCTCATAGATTTCTCCGTGTTTAGTTTATTAATGAGTGAGTGTATTTGTTGATTTTATTTTTCTTTCGATTGTTGATACAATTTCTTTGGCTCTTGAATCACCCGGTTTCTCCACTAAAATTCTTTTAAAAAACTCCAATGATTTTTTTGCATCGCAATAAAGCCAGAGCATAGCAAGCATAAGTTTCATATCGAATGAATCGTTTTCATAGGGAAGAACACTTCCGTATTTTTCAATCAATTCCGGACAGGGACAGTCATCCGCAACTATATTAGTTTCAATAATAAAATTAACGTCTTCCTTAACCAGCATATAAAAATTTTCAAAAGCTTTTTGAATTTGTCCGATTTGAGTATAACAGATTATCAGTTTTTTTCTTACTGATTTATTGATAGGATCAGTTTGCAAGGCGTGTTGAAAATTCTTAGCCGCGTTTTGGTAATTACGAGCTAAGAAGTGTTTATTTCCTAACATTTCACTATACATCGTGCAGAACATTTGCAATTAGCAAGCCAGCAAATAGTTGCTATATGAAAAGAATTACTATATGCTATCTGAAACCAAGTGTTTCAGTTGAAACAGTAATTTATACGTTTTAGGAAAAATGATTTTATATTACAAGTAGTTAAGTGGAGTCGAAACGATTTGTTCCAGCAATCTAAACGAAACAAGTTTTTAATTATTTTCAATTTTCTTAAGCATTCTCCAAAGAGTAGTTCTCCCGATACCCAACTCTTCTGCAACTTTAGTTTTATTCCACTTATGCTTTTCTAAAAGTTGCAATAATTCCGATGGATTATCCTGCCTAAATTCAATAACTGGTTTCTTTCTGTTATATGTTGATTTGATACTTGAAGGAAGGTTTTCTAAACAGATGATTTCTTCTTTTGCTCTAACAACCGCGTATTCAATTACGTTTTCAAGCTCTCTCACATTACCCGGCCAATAGTAATTCATTAATATATCCAGTGCATTGTCCTCAATGTTGCTAATTATTTTGTTATAAATTTTAGAATACTCTTTTATAAAGCCGTTAACCAAATGCGGAATGTCTTCGGGTTTTTCACGCAATGGAGGTATTGTAATAGGGATAACATTCAGCCTGTAAAAAAGATCTTCTCTTAATTTATTGTTCATCAATGCTTTATTTATATCCAAATTAGTTGCAGCAATAACCCGAACATCTGCTTTCCTGGGGATTGATTCCCCAACTCTTTCAAAAGTCCCTTCCTGCAAAACCCTTAAAAGCTGAACTTGTGTTTGTAAAGGCATCTCAGCTATTTCATCTAAAAATATTGTTCCCTCATTAGCAATTTCAAATCTTCCAGGACGATCCTTAACTGCATCTGTAAAAGCCCCTTTAACATGTCCAAATAATTCACTTGCAAGCAGAGTTTCCGGAAAAACAGCGCAATTAACTTTTACAAACGGCTTGCTCTTTCTCTTACTGGTAGCCTGGATTGCATTAGCCACCATCTCTTTTCCAGTTCCTGATTCACCCTGGATTAACACCGCTGCATCTGAATCTGAAATCTCACGTATCAGCTCAAAGATTTCCTGCATTGCTTTACCATGTCCAATCAACCCGTAAAAACTAGATACAGATGAACGGTCTTTCCTGATAGCTTCCAATTCATATAGATCCCTAAATGAAATGACCCCTCCAACAGGTTCTTCATTTTCGTTTTTAAGAATCGCTGCATTTAGCTTTATAGGTTTACGGGAACCATTTTTTATCTCAATGTTCGATCTGTAATCATAAAGAGTATTACCGGTCTCGAGTATTAATCCTATAGGACACTTCGATTCACAAAGTTCACATTTGAAAATGTACTTACAATACTTATCCAAAACCTCTTCACGGTTATAGCCAGTAATCTGTTCTGCAGCCCTGTTAAAAAAATTTATCTTGAAATTCTTATCAACAGTAAGTAATCCTTCACCTATTGAGTCAAGAATTTCATCACGAATGGTTTTTTGATTTGACATAAATTTTACAGCAAGATTTCAAATACGGTTGGAGAAATTGTATTATTTATTTTCATCACTCGTTTTATACGTTATTTCTATTCTGGACCTTAACCTACTCTTTAGACTTTCATCTACATAAACCAAATCAAAATTTTCACCATTTTCATCCCTGATTGCCACCGACGGTACAAATCCTGTTAGAGCCTGAGAAGTTTGTCCTTTTACAAATGTTCTGTATTCTTCGCTATATGTCCATCCTTTATCCTTAGTTAGGATTCTTTTGTAATACGCAACAACATTACCCGGACTATCGCTAGAGACTAAAATTACAAACGGTAAAACCTCCTGCTTGTACTTTGTTGTGTCTGTTGATGGTGCGGAAAGAGAACTTATGAATGCACCCGGGTAAGGCGATATTCCGACCTCTTCTTTTGTGGGGACAGGATAATTTCTACTGCTGATATCTTTAGGCGCATTGGAAGAAAGTTTAGCCCAGGGTGCAAATTGTTGTGCAAAGTTTTCTGCGGAGAAACCAGCGATTAATAAAATGATCGCAATTATAAAACTTGTTTTTTTCATTTTGATTTCCTTCAGTTTAATATTTATAAACAATTTACTCCAATTCTTATATTCCAAATTAAAGTAAGCAATATCTTTTTTCAATTCGATTATTAATAACAAAGATTATGATAATTCAGTTATTTACATAGTAATTATTTCATCAGTGAGAAGAATTTGCCTTCCCATTTCATAACCTAAGTAAATTTACATTATTTAAATTCAGAATTGATGGTATGAATTGTGATTATCCACGTGAATAAATATTCGAAGAGTTGATAAATAGCAACTAAGTGAATGACAAGTAATAATTATCTAGTTTAATTCATATCTGCTGTTTATCAACTTTTTACATATTTTTCATTAGCTGATTATTAAAAATATTTCAGCGATATAATTGAGAAATTAAATATTTCTTTAAAAATACCGGAAGGGGATATGAAAACTCTAATTTGCTGGTCTCTCCTTTTTTCTGTTCAGATCTTCTCACAATCTTACCTTAATGTTCTGTTCAATAATGGAACTTACAAAAACTCTCCAATTGGCTCGTTAAAAAAGATTACCCTGAGCACGAATGGTGAACAGCTAAATTTTCATCTTACGGATGGAACAACTGCTACTGAAAATCTTGCTGACATAAAAAAAATGACACTCGACAACATTCCGCAAGGTGAACCATTGCCAGTCGAGTTATCTTCATTTACTGCCGTAGTTAATGGCAATTCTATCATTCTAATATGGCGAACAGAAACAGAGGTTAGTAATTATGGATTTGAAATTGAAAGGGCTTCGACTTCGACTACGCCCGTTCAAGAAGGGTGGAAAAAGATTGGATTTGTTCAAGGATATGGTAACAGCAATTCTCCAAAAGAATACTCTTTTACTGACACACCTTTAGAAGGGATAAGTTTCCAATACAGACTAAAACAAATTGACACTGATGGGAAATTCCAATACAGCGAAATTGTTGCTGTTAAAATTGCAACACCCGTACAATTTGAATTGAATCAAAACTTCCCGAATCCTTTTAATCCTGCAACAAACATTACATACAACCTGCCGACAGATGGTTTTATAACGATAAAGGTATATGACATTGTAGGAAGTGAAATTGTTACACTTGTTAACGAAGAGAAAAAAGCAGGTAACTATTTGGTATCCTTCGAAGGTAAAAATCTCTCAAGCAGTGTTTATATCTGCACAATGTCCGGCAATAGCTTTGTCAAATCGATAAAAATGTTAATGATTAAATAAATTTTAAGGAATCCATAAAATGAAAAAAATATTTTCTTTAATCGTAGTTTTGTTTTTGATTGATTCAATTTCAGCTCAACACAAAACGCTTACCCTGTATTATCCTAATGATAGTACTAATGTAATTAGTATTTCTAATATCGATTCAATGTCCATTTTTATCTGTGGAGCCAGCAAGGTAAAGTATGGCGGAAAAGACTATAACACAGTTTTGATTGGTGACCAATGCTGGTTAAAAGAAAATCTTGATGTTGGAACTATGATAAACAGCACCATCCACTCTACAAATGATAGCATTATTGAAAAATACTGCTACGACAATCTTCCCGCTAATTGTGATACATACGGCGGTTTATACCAATGGAATGAAGCAATGCAATATGTACAGACAGAAGGAGCACAAGGCATTTGTCCCGAGGGGTGGCACATACCAACAGAAGTTGAGTTTAATGATCTATATTCGGCGGTTGGTGGCGATGGGAACGCGATAAAAGCTATCGGGCAAGGTTCTGGGTCTGGTGCAGGAACAAACACTAGTGGATTTTCTGCTTTATTAGGTGGAAATAAGGAAACCAGCTCTTCTTTTATGCACCTATTAATGCGTGGGCATTTTTGGAGTTCATCATTACGAGTAAGCGATAGTTATGTCTACCGCATTTACCTATGGGATGATAGGCCGGACATTTCTCCATTTCGGTCACCTGTTGCTACCTATGGTTTTAGTGTTCGCTGCATTAAAAATTAGTTCGGAATGAAATTTTTAACTCTGATATTATTTTTTCTGCTTGGTTCATCTACAAGTCTACCACAGAAGATTAATATCATGGTTGAAAATCTCCACAGCGAGAAAGCAATACTATATTCCTTATCGGGTGAAATTCAGACATTTGTTGATTCATTATCAACTGTATCAAAAGGATTATTTCAATTCAACTTAAGCCAGCAGCACTCAGGATTCTACAGATTATCTTTCGACAATAATAGAAGAGTTGACTTTATTTATGATAATGAAGATATAGAAATAGAAACTGATGCGAACAATATTCTTGACAGCTTAGAGATCATTAAATCAGAATCAAACAAAATCTATTATGACTTCATCAAGCTCAACAAGAATTACCAAACAAAATCAGAACTGCTTCAGTTAATACTTGTCCGATATCCTATAGAAGATGGTTATTATCAAACTACAAAAGAAAAACTCAATCAGGTTAAGGAAGAATATTTATACTTTGTAAATGTAACAGCTCAAATAAATCCAAATTCATTTATCGCAAGATATGTCCGAACAGCACAACTGCCAGTTGTTGAAGTTGAAGTTCCATTCGATGAACAGTTGTTGTATCTGAAAACTCACTCACTGGATAATGTCAATTTTAATGATGACGGTCTGATTTACTCAGATGCTTTCACAAATAAATCTATTGAGTATCTGACTTACTATCGGAATCCTCAACTGCCACTCGAACTTCTTGAAAAAGAATTTATGGCCGCAGTGGATACTATCCTAAACAAGGCAAAAGCAAATGAAATAGTTTACACACATATTGTAGAATACCTACTTGATGGTTTTAAGAAATTCGGATTTGATAATGTTCTCAATTACATAGTTGAGAATTATGTAATTAAAGATGATCTCTGCCTGGATCAAAAGCTTACAAGTGCACTGGATAGAAGAATACAACAGTCAAGAAATTTCAAGGTTGGAAGCACATTGCCAAACATCGTATTGCCTGATTCAGCTGATTCAATTTTAGAATTGGATACAATCGATGCTGATCAGATTCTTATTATTTTTTATGCAAGCTGGTGCCCACATTGTCAAACTTTGCTTCCTGAAATTTATGACATCTATAAAAAACAGAAAGAAAAAAAGTTTGAAGTACTGGCTGTATCAATTGATACATCAAGAACGGACTGGCTGAATTTTATCCGGAGTAATTCTTTGAACTGGCTCAATGTTTCTGATCTTAATGGCTGGGATGGATCAGCAGCCATAGACTATTACCTGTATGCTACTCCTACAATATTTCTTATAAATAAAGAGAGAAAAATACTTCTTGCCTCTCCCTCCGTAAAAGAACTAGTCGATTGGTTTAAATAAGAATAGGAAGATGGTTCAGTTGTACCCACGACGTGATTCGAACACGTGACCTACGGTTTAGGAAACCGTTGCTCTATCCAGCTGAGCTACGTGGGCAGATTCTAGTGAATAATGTATAATGAAGAATTAAGAATTCTTTCTTGGTAAAAGTAAGGAAGTTTAGTGTTTTAATAAATGGAGGTTAGAGTGGGTTAGAAATTCAACCAATAAGTTACTTTTATCATAAAGATGTTGTCGGGTTCAGCGGCGAACATTCTTGTCATTGATTCTTCAAACTTAAAGTCGCCAATCTCCTCCGCTTCTGACCTGGTTTGTGTCCAAACAAAATAAATTACGCTTCCCGGTAGATACTCCCATCTTAAAACAGCATTACCTCTGAGTGATTTTACATTGAAATCTGGATTGCCAATTTCTATTGGCTGAGCCGGACCTTCACCATCGGGATCTGCTGTATTTGTTTCGGGATCGAATGTTGAACCGTTTTCACCATAAACCATAAAATCATATGACGATGGTGCTGACAATTCTTTAAAGTTTGTATAATCACCGGCTGCAATTAATGGTTGAACATATA
>JBATIA010000448.1:0-3084 GCA_049667415.1 Ignavibacteriaceae bacterium | reverse complement strand
ACCACCCTTTGAATAGCTTTCAAGATATCTTTCAGCTACCTGAATAGCAAGTGGTCCTGCAATTTCACTCATTGAATGAAGTACAGGCAGATGTGAGTTACTTTCAATCAACTCAAAGCCTATTGCTGTAATTTTTTTGTTCAGCAGTTTCTCTAAAACATTTTTTTTACCCATCGTAAGGAGCAGAAACGAAAAAAGTATTTGGCTATCAACCAGCAAGTCGGCTTCATCTTCAGTAATCGGGGACACTTTAACTATTAATTCAGAACGACCAAAAACTTCTTCTCTATTATATACGATTGTTGCTCCTACATCACGGTACTCCTGGTCTGTAAAATGGCTAGCATTCCCTGCTCCACTCTGTATATAAACTGTGTGTCCTTTTCGAACCAATGAGTCAACACCAGGAGGGGCAAGGGATATTCTCTTTTCTTCCCAGCGAGTTTCGGTTGGAATTCCTATTCTCATAGCTTTAACTTTTTATTTTCAAAACTACCTATTAGCAAAAATAGATGCAACTTTTTTCAGTTTTCAAAATCGATAAACAGGTGTAAGTGGACGTTTTCCTTTAATAACATTAATTACGTTTTTAACTGCAAGTTCGGCCATGCCATCCCGTGCTTCTTTTGTAGCACTCCCCAGGTGGGGTAGGACTATTACATTTGGAAACTTAGAGAGTTCCGGATTTAATTTTGGCTCATTTTCAAAGACGTCTAACCCAATAGCCATTATCCAATTTCTTTTTAATAAACTGATTAAAGCCCTTTCATCAATTACTTCTCCACGTGAAGTATTAATTAGAATTGAGTTTTTTTTAAGTTGATTTAATTTTCCTTTATTTAAAAAATGATATGTCTTATTATTTAAGGGAAGATGGACTGAGAAAATATCAGCATTTTGAAGAAGGAACGGTAATGATACTTTACTCGCACCTAATTCTTTTTCAAGCTTTTCATTTCTCTTTTGATCAAAATATAAAATATTTGTTCCAAATGATCTGGCCCTTTTGGCTACTGCACTTCCAATCCGTCCCGCACCAAGTATCCCAAAAATTTTTCCTTTCAGTTCCATCCCAAGGAGCAATTTTGGTTTCCAGCCTTTATACTTACCTCTTCTCAGCAGTTTTTCTCCTTCACTAATTCTTCTTGCACAGGCTAGTACTAAAGCCATTGTAAGATCAGCAGTTGATTCTGTTAAGACATCAGGAGTATTTGTAACAATAATTTTCTTTTTTTTCGCATATTCAATTTCAATATTATTGTAGCCAACAGCATAGTTGGAAATAATTTTACACCGTGGCATTTGATCGATTACTTCTTTATCAATTTTTTCGGTAAGAAGTGTAATTAATGCTTCACAGTCCTTAATTTTGCTCAGTAGGAGTTTTCGTGGAATTGGCTGATCTTTTTTATAATAATCGAAGGAAATTTTATTTTGTCTTAGGAGTTTAAAAGCAATCTCCGGAAGTTCCCTTGTTATATAAACTTTCATAACGAATAATGTTTATAACCGAATGCTAACTAAAAAGTAGTTTTACAATAAATAATGCGCCAAGAATACCAGCAACATCCGCTATCAAACCGACCGGTAGTGCGTGTCGAGTATTCTTTATATTTACTGCGCCAAAATATAGGGCTAGAACATAAAACGTAGTCTCAGTACTTCCATAAAAAGTTGAAACTAAAACTCCTATAAATGAATCAGGGCCGTAAACTGCAAGATTTTCTGACATGACACCAAGAGAACCACTTCCTGAAAGGGGTCTCATCAGTGCCATTGGTAAGGCTTCGCCGGGCATTCCGATAAGATTTGTAATTGGTTTTAATATATAAATTAACCAATCCATTGCTCCACCTGCCCTAAAAATTCCTATCGCAATTAACATAGCAACGAGATAAGGAATTATTTTTACAGCAATATTAAATCCCTCCTTAGCACCTTCCACAAACGATTCATATACTTTTACTCTTTTTATGAGACCATAGCCAATGAAGATTATTATGAGTAAAGGAATTGCCAGTGTTGATACAACTTCAATAAAATTTTTGAATCCCTCAGCCGATATAAATGGAAGAGAATCAGTAAACTTACTAGCTAATCCAGTAGAGAAAAATAAAACCAGTGCAAAGAATATCAGAGCAAATATTCCAAAAATTTTTAGATTCTTTCTTAACCAATTTGTAAAGCTCCATGATTGGAGATAAAACTTTTCAAGAAACTTGGCAGCTGTGATTCCAGCTACGGTTGCGCAAAACGCTCCAAAGATTGAAGTTCCAATTATTATTGCCGGATTTGAACTACCCGAAGCTGCCCTTACAGCAATTGCAGTTGCAGGAATAAGAGTAAGTCCTGCGGTATTAATCGCTAAAAAAGTTACCATTGAGTTTGATGCAGTTCCTTTATTTGGATTTATTTCTTCCATATCTTCCATTGCTTTTAATCCAAAGGGCGTGGCTGCATTTCCTAAACCAAGCATGTTTGCAGATATATTCATTATGATGGAACTCATAGCAGGGTGATCTGTAGGGATATCAGGAAAAAGTCTTCGTGTAAATGGTTTTAATGAGTTAGCAATTTTTCTTATTAGCCCTGCTTCTTCGGCTACTTTCATTACACCAAGCCATAATGCCATTATACCAATTAAACCGAGTGCAATTGTAACTGCAGTTCCTGCATAACTCAATACGGCATTTGTCACGTCTTTCATTTTATTGAAAGAAACTTTCTCAAAAGTAATGTGACCATTATATAAGTTTGCTGAAATTTGTTCTCCGATTTTTACTGAACCGGTCAATTCATTCTTTTTGCTGGAGGCTTCTGCCATTTCTTTCCACAATTGAGGGATACCTTCACCAATCCTAATCGAAATAAATCCTGAAGCTAATTCTTTTTTGTATTTAAGACTAGCATCAAGTGTAAAATCCGACTTAACACTATAGCCGTAAAATTTATTAAAGTCTTTTGCAGAAACCAGAATTTTTACTTCTTGTTTTCCCTCCGTGAGTTCAGAACTATTATTACCTAGTGAAATTTTTATTGGGAAAGGATTATCGTTCCTATACTTATCATTGGATTGGTTAATAA
>JBATIA010000447.1:0-1971 GCA_049667415.1 Ignavibacteriaceae bacterium | reverse complement strand
CCCTAGAATTCTACTAAATTGGCAAAGTAATTTTTGGAATCAATTTGCATTCAAGATTATCAGGAAAAACGGCTTGCCAAATGATCCTTCTAACTATGAATTAATAAGTTTTGTACCTCAAAATGTCACTCAATATACAGATTCAAATGTTGTTATAGATTCTACGTATACTTACGGTGTAATAGCTTTTAACATGTTTGGATATTCAGATACTAGTAATACAGTTTCTATAACCATCGATCCTGTTACAATTTTAAAAGAAACTAAGACTATTTCAACATTTTCGTTGTCTCAAAACTACCCCAACCCGTTTAACCCAACGACGAAAATTAAATATACAATTCCAAGCATAAAGACGAGGCATGCCTCGTCGCTACAAATGGTGACATTGAAGGTTTATGATGTTTTAGGAAATGAAATTGCAACATTCGTTAACGAAGAAAAACTTGCCGGTGAATATGAGGTTGAATTTACCGTAGGTCAGGACTCCAGTCCTGACATAGCAAGCGGGATTTATTTCTATCGGCTAACAGCCGGAGATTTCATTCAAACAAAGAAGATGGTCCTCCTTCGATAAATCTTCGGCGGATAAATTTTGATGAGATAGAGTAAGAGAAAGATTATGAGTAAGAGATTAAAATCTTACTCTTTTTCTTACTCTTAATCTGAGTTTCTCACTCAGTGTATTGCTCAATCACCTTCACAATATGTGCATCGCAAACTTTGCAGAATGGCTTATTCCCTTTTGAGAACATTAAACAATCAAGCATTGGTCTGTACATTCCATTAGCGACATAACCTGCACCTTCAAATGCACCAACATCTCCAAAATGCTTGTTCTTTTTGAGATAAGTGTCTACAACCTGGGAGTGTTCCTTGTCTTTTCTAGCGTATTCATTTTCCGCTGCCCGAATAATTTCAGTAGCAGATTTATTTCTTTTCAACTCCGCTATTTTGTTGTTCATAGCTCTTCGTTCTGCCTGCCACTTATAATCCATTGAGTCGTAAGCAACTTTGTTCCAGAGTGTGGGAATTTCTATACCCGGTGAAAGAAATTCTTTCCATTTAATATTTGATGGATTAGTCAATGCAGTCACATTAGGTTCAAGCGGTTCAAGTCCGACTGGATAAAAATCATTATACTGAACATCGGATGTATAATACTCATCAGCTAGTCCTGAGAACGAATGACCAAATTCGTGCAGGAAAAGATAATCTTTAAACTGGTTGTCAGTCGTAAAAGTACAGAAAAGATTATAAATACCACCACCGCCATAACGTGAATGATTGATCATTATATAAATTGCATCGTAAGGAACATTAGCTGCCAGATCCCGGACTGCTTTATTGTCTTCTGTTAAAATGTACCTTTCAGAACCCATTGAGTTAAATGTGCAGCTAACTACTGTGTTCTTAAATATTCCTGCACGTGGTTCATCGATCCCGCTATCCTCGGAAGGCTTATATACACCATGAATATTAAATTTGTCTGCATAGGATTTGAATGGTTCCTGGCTAAAGAAAAGATCAGAAAAATACCTTAAATCTTTTTCAAACTTTGTTTTATCATCCAATGAATATCCCTCCCCAATTATAACAACATCAACCCTGCTGTGAGGATCACCGTTGGATTCTGAATCATAAACTTTCACCTGCCTGTTTTTAATTTCATCTCTGATAATCATCACATCATTTGGATCAATTTCCCTTCTAAAAAATTCAAAGAGACTTTGTTTTTCATCTCTTCTCTCCATTGAAAAGATAATTTTGTTTTTTGGATAAGGAATTAAAATTGATTCATGAAAAGTTTTTTTAATTCCGTCCAGACCTTCAGAGCTTGTTTTGTATTCACCAAAATAGCTATCGAATCCTTTTGAAAAGATGAGCTGGTTTGTTGCTGCATCATAAATTTTTACACAATACCGACCAAGGTTCAAATCATCAATAAGATATTTTCTGCTCCCTGCCCAG
>JBATIA010000446.1:0-1599 GCA_049667415.1 Ignavibacteriaceae bacterium | reverse complement strand
GGATATATATGACAAACTGGGTTGGAAACAGGCAAGGGGATATCCTCGGGGGACAAGAGAAAAAACTCTGCGGGATGAAGGTAACGCCAAGACGGTTTTTCTAAAATTACCTAAAGGCTTTCATATGGAATCACATTCTCACATAACGACTGAACAGCATTTGGTAATTAGGGGTAAGTACGAAAGCGAAGGTAAAATTTATAGTTCCGGCACTTATCGGTTAATACATGCCGGTGTTGACCATGGACCCTTCAAATCAAAAACCGGCGCTGTTATTTTAGTTGTTTGGGATCCCTTAATTAGTTAAAAAGAAATGATGAAATGGCAAAGATTAAGTAATTTGAAAAATTTCCGTATAAGCATTAAGAATGTTTACAAATTGTTTGTTATATCTATCAGTCAGAACTCCATGCAGCAAAAGATTTATTGCCTAATAATACTTTAGGTATGGAAGTTGGAATAGGTGGTGGACAGTTTGCTAAACTAGCGGGAATTATACCTGGAGTTTAACCGTCATCCGAAATGAGAATAATAGCTCGTTCAAGAGGGATTGATGTAACTGACTGTATTGCAGAATCACTCCCTTTCAACGATAATCAAATTGATTTGGTATTAATGGTAACTATAATTTGTTTTATTTCTGCAAAACAAAGACATAAAAAGTTGCAGAACTGCAACCTTATTTAGCTCTTCTTTAATTCCTCAAAACAATATAACTCCCATCTACTTGTAATATAGTCAGTTACCTAAATCAACTGACTATGGCAAACTAATTGTAGTAAAGGTACTATAACAATTATAAATAATTCATTAAAAACTCTGGTTGATTTAGAATATATACGGTCTAAAAAATTGAATAATAAAATGAAGAACTGTTTGGTCGCAGCTGTTTATTTAGTGAAGTAAACGTATCAATTATTATAAGGAGGTAGTGATTATGAAAGCTGAAAAGAAAGAAAAGAAACCTATTTTGGGTCATGGCATATTTCATCCGGGTGCTCGTCCAATGCAAGTTTATATTGCTGAGGATGGTTGCTGGTGGTTGTGTGACAAAGGTGTAGATCAAAAAAAGGATTTTGAGAAACAGGGCTGCTGGCGCTGTAAAGATATGGCTTTCACACGGAATGATTAGTAAGTATTTGAAACTTGAAAAGATGAAAGGTATATCGTTTTTGATTGTTGCAGAAGATAACTGTAACAGGAAAGCAGCTTTAGATTATCAAATGTAGTTTCTGTCTGTATTTAATCGATTCATAATAACTATAAAGAGATAACTTCGGAATAATATGCTTGCTGGATTACAATTATTCACCTTTGATCTTAACGCTCTTGCAATGAATATAATTGAAGTAAAGGAATGACACATTAGCTTCAAATAGTTAAACTTAAAATTGCTAGAAGCAAATAGGATTAAAGGATGACACTATTGAAATAGAGTCAATTATATGGGATAAAAATGTTTGGAGTTCAATTGAGATGAAAAAGATTGCTATAACTATATTTCGAGATAGAGTTGCTTCGTGGTTGGATTTTGCAGAAAGATTAATGCTGGTAACAGTTGATGAAGGGAAAGTAAAATCAAGAGAGTTAGTTCTATTG
>JBATIA010000445.1:0-3367 GCA_049667415.1 Ignavibacteriaceae bacterium | reverse complement strand
ATATTTTGTATTGCGGGTATTGATGCAAGAACCACATGGTTGCTAGCTTCCAATCTTGAACCTGACATACCAATTGGATTTTCAATTCCAGGTTGATGATCTACGGAAAACTCTTCAGGTATAATGTGAAGAATTTGTCTATCCGATGGAATTCTGATAGTACGAACATCAGCTTCTAATCTTTCAAGGTCTTTTTTAGTAATTTCTTTTTCGTCGCTGCTGATAGTAACATAGTTTCTATGTCTTATGCTTGTAATATGCTCTCCAGCCACACCAACATTAACCAAGTTAATTATTACGCCGGCGCGGTTGGAAGCAATTGACATGGCTTCTTTTATTGCCTCTGCGGTTTTACCAATATTAGCCACCAACCCTTTATGTAACCCTTCGGATGGTGCAATACCAAAGCCCAGAACATTGAAAGATTGCTTGCCTTCCTCGCGCTCTGCAATAACTGCACAAACTTTAGTTGTGCCTAAATCGATACCTGCAATGATTTCTTTTTTCATCCGTTTATCAATTCCGATTTTCTTTTTCCGATGAATACTTTGTTTTTATAACGAAGATCTATGTACTCTGTTACTGGATTAATGTTCTCATCATTTAAAATTTGTTGCCAAAGGTTTTTCAGGATGAGGGCTTTCTTCACTTCATCATTCTTCCCAAAAAGAATCGGGAAATTTAGACCAGTAAATGTTAGTATTATATCTCCACCTTTTCGCAGATTAATTTCAGCCAGATTTTTTATTACATTCGTATCACTCAAACTAATTGCATCAATTATTTTAAAGGCAAATTTCATACTAGTGCTATCAAAAGAATTCTTCTTGCCCGCACTTAAATTCGATATCACAGGTAAATCATGAATGTTCGAGGGGGGGAAAAGCGGAAGCGTTTTTAAGTCATCGTTTACCAGCTTTAGCTCATTTTTTTGAAGCAGAACAGCTTTCATCTCATGTTCCTCCACTTCAACCAAAATTTTATTCACACCATCGAATTCGACTTCCGCTTTTCTCATGTAGGGATGTTTTTCAAACCTGGTTTTCACATCTAACAAAGTTAATTCGCTATACTTTGATGAGTCACTCAATCCTGTATAACGTAAGTACTCGCTTGCGGGAAGGAGGTTGTTTCCGTTTAATTCTATCTGATTATAAACTTCTTTTGCACTTACTTTTGACCCGGTTATAATTAAATAAACAAATCCGAAAGTCAGCATTAAAAAGACAAAAAGACCAAATAATTTGCTTCGTCTTTCGCTCATTACTTCTCCTCCTTAACCTGTTCAACAAATTTTTCACCGTACTTCCAGATATCTCCGGCACCCATTGTAATTATTATGTCGTCTTTCTTCTTTATCTGCATAAGTTTACCGGGAATTTCATTTTTGTCTGCTACGTAATGAACATTCTTATGACCCAACTTTCTGGTAATATTGGCAATCATTTCACCTGTGACACCCTCAATTGGTTTTTCTCTTGCCGGATAAATATCTGTACAAATAAACACATCAGAGTTCAGGAATGATTTTCCGAAATCCTGATAGAAATCTTTTGTTCGTGAATAAAGGTGCGGTTGAAATACAACAACTAATCTCCTACCCCATGCTGCTCTGATTCCTGCGAGAGTAACTGTAGTTTCAGTTGGATGGTGTGCATAATCATCTAGCACAAGAATATCATTTTTATATTTCGTTTCGAATCTTCTATAAACACCGGTGAATTTTTCTAAAGCTTTTTTGATAATTTTAAAATCAATTCCCAATTCCATCCCGATCGTCACTGCTACCAAAGAATTTTTAACATAGTGCTCGCCCGGTATATTCAGTTTAATTCTTCCAAGCTCTTTGCCCTTATGAATAACATTGTATTGACTACTAAATCCTTCATGCTCTATATCCACAGCTCTCACATCTGCCTGAGCAGTTATACCATAAGTAAAAATGGTTTTATTTATTTGAGGAATTATGTCTTGTAGTGCTGTTTCGTCTAAGCAAAGCACAACAAAACCATAGAATGGAACTTTATTGGCAAATTCAACAAATGCGGTTTTTATATCATCCAAATCTTTATAGGTATCGAGATGCTCACTTTCTAAAGTTGTTATGGCAGCGATAGTCGGAGTCAGCCTTAAAAAAGTCCTGTCAAACTCGTCAGCTTCAACAACTATAAATTCGCCATTACCTAGGCGTGCATTTGTTCCACCAAGACCACTTAACTTTCCTCCAACAATAATTGTTGGATCAATTCCACCTTCTGTGAGAGTAAGCCCGACCATAGAGGTGGTTGTGGTTTTACCGTGTGTACCTGCTATTCCAATTCCATATTTCATTCGCATTGTTTCAGCAAGCATCTCGGCTCTTTTAATAATGGGTATATTCCTATCTGCGGCTGTTCTAACCTCAGGATTATCCGGAACAACAGCGGAAGAATAGACAAGTACATCGGCATCCTTCACATTTTCGGGGGAATGCCCTTCATAAATTATGGCTCCAAGTTCTGTTAATCTTTTTGTAACCTCGGTAAGATTCAAATCTGAACCTGATACTTCAAATCCCTGGTTCAATAAGATTTCAGCTATACCGCTCATTCCTATTCCACCTATGCCAACAAAATGTATTTTTCTAATACTCTTAAACATTTCTCTTATCTATAGTTGCTTTTAGTTCTTCAAAACGTAGTAATAATTCGTCCTGGTTTTCATAATCTGAAAATCTTATTATTATTGGACGAACTCTTGCATTAACTTTTAGTCTTGCTGTTCTGAATGCCGGTGAATTTGATGTTCTCACCTGTCTTGAAAATTTTATCTTTTTTACCTGATCAATCTTATATCCTTTCGAGTGGAAACGATCGGCAAAAACAATTCCTTCGTTTGAAACTTCGATATACATATTCCTAACAAGATTATAGAGCAACGATGCAACTGAAACAACTACTATTAACGCAAGAAAGTATAAAATTGGATCACGTGTAATCAGCACGAAAGAATCTTCAACAAATTCACCTCTAATCACTCCATAGAGAATTAATACTATGAAATAAATTATTGTCGATTTATAGTAAAACGATATGTTGTATTTGAATATTCTTCTTTTTTGTTCTCCGTTATTCATATAGCCTCCGCAAATTTTATTGCGTTTTGTGCTATGATATGGGCTGCATCTGGCTTTGCTAATCCCAATGCTTTGTTTTTCAATTCGTTAAGTTTTTTTTCTGAATTGATCACTACTAAAACTGTATGAACAAGTTCATTCCCTAATTTTTGATCTTCAATAAGAATTGCAGCTTCATTATCAAATAAAGATTTTGCGTTATAATACTGATGGTTTTCCGCAACATTTGGCGAAGGGACTAGTATTGAAGGG
>JBATIA010000444.1:0-1981 GCA_049667415.1 Ignavibacteriaceae bacterium | reverse complement strand
TATGTGCACAGGTCAGGATAGCTACTTTGCCTTCATTAAAATAAAGTGTTGTACCTGTGCCGGAAGTGGACTGATCAGCATATCCTTCGGAATTTGCTAAAGTCCTAAAATCAGCAGTGTGAAAATTTTCGCTTGTCAGGTTTGCATTTTGGTCGAATGTATAAGTTTTATAGAAAGTACTGCTATGAATTCTCTGAACAGTCAGACTGATTTCTCTAAGTTCATCTGAAGCACCTTTGTAGGGAAATTCACTGTCGTACTTTCCGTCACCAAGAATTGGATAAATTTCATTATAGCTACCACTTGAGCAATGATTTAAAAGTAATGGAATGCAAAAAACAGAAAGTAATAATGAAATAAGTTTCATCCTTTTCATCTTCTGCCTCTCAATTATAATTTATGTTTAAATACGCTCGGTATTAGTTACTTTTTTCATGCTTAACTTTAAATCCCTTCTTCATCCAGCCTCTAGCAAGAAATAAACCGACCGGTGAAACTATCGCAATGAAGCCGTAAATTAACCACATCGTTTCGGTATTCATATCGGCTGGTAATGCATCTGAAGGACAATAATTCATTAAAAACCAACCTGAGTAAAGACTTGTAATGACCTTAGTAAGGAACCAGGGGAACTGACCAATACCCATATAAATTCCGGTCATATTTTTAGGAGCGATTTCTGCAACCCATTGTAAAAACCTTGGCTGCCACATTGCTTCGCCGATAGTCATCAAAGTGATATATGCTAAGAGGGTGTATAAATTAGGACCGAATGCAAGGATAAATGTTGGCGAAGCCATTACAAATGTTCCAATAATCATCATCGTATAAGTATCTTTTTTCGATGTTAAAGCAGTAACCATGGGGGTAAGAATAAAAATAAGTATAGGATTAAGGTTTACAAAAAATTCAAAGTTGTCTTCGACAAAATTTGGTATTCCAAAGTAAGCTTGTCCTCCAAATGCACGACTGGTGTATTGCGGAATTGTTAACCAGTTATGAGCGAATAATGTCTGCACGAAAATTAAAATAAAAACAAAATAAAGAAATCTTAAATCCTTCAAAGGAAAATTTTTAATATAATAAGCAAACTTTTCTTTCTTAGACAAACCAGCCATCTCATCTATTTCTTCTGGCTTTTGATTACCGTCAGCATCCTGGTTAGCATCTCTAACAGCTTTTTCCATCGCCTTTTTAGTAATAATAAAATATACTATTCCTATTCCAACAACAGTCAAAGCAACATAAACCCAGAATACTCCTGTTATACCAAAGGCTCTTCTTACGGGTGGTGATATTATTCCAGGCAGGAATCCGCCCAGGTTCATTAATGCATAAAGCATTGCGTAACCCATAGCTGCTGTTTTTTCATTCGTTAATTGTTTTACACCTGCATAACAGGCAGGTTGATATATTCCATAGCCAAGAATTATTCCCAAAATTCCAAGCATTGCAAAAATGTGTGCAGAGTTCCAGAGACCAGCAACACCTATTTCAGGTGATACCGTTAGGAAAATTCTGCCTGCAAGCATCAAACTTAAAGCGATGAGTAAAGATTTTCTTAAACCAATCCAATCTACAGTCGCACCAAGAAATAGCATCGCTATTGTAATTCCCGCAGTCAAAATACCAACCATTCTTCCCGCATCAATATCATCAAGACCAATAAAATCATTAAAGAAAATTGCAAGCAGACCAACTACACCAAAATAAGTTAAACCTTCCAGAACGTATGAAAGGTTAACACCAAGCAAAGCACGCGAAGTATGTGCAAGATCGACAAATGGTTGTGTCAGATCCATTATAATGTTTTCTGCAAAATCGTACTCCTCAATTGCTTTAGCTTGCTTAGCCTTAGCCAATAACACAAAAACAAAGGCTATTGGAGGTAAAACCAATGAAAATAGAAACCAGGGAAGTCCGTTAAATCCTTTTTGAATAGAGGTTCGGGAAGTTGCTAGGACGAAGAAAATATAAAATA
>JBATIA010000443.1:0-1679 GCA_049667415.1 Ignavibacteriaceae bacterium | reverse complement strand
AAATAAAACTTAGAGACTTAGCCCACGGCCGCAGCGGTGATAAAGGTGATGCAGCCAACATCGGTATCATTGCTAATGATGATAAAGGTTACCAAATAATTGAAAAATATTTGACAGCGGAAAAAGTCAAGAAACATTTTGAAGGTATTTGTCACGGTAAAGTTGAACGCTACGAAATGCCAAATATCCGAGCATTGAATTTTCTGCTTCACAATACTTTAGGTGGTGGCGGGACAGTTTCACTTAAGCATGATGCACAGGGTAAAACACTTGCTGCTGCATTACTGCGCCTCGAACTGGAAGTTTAATTGCATGAGTGCATGGATGCATGAGTGGTAAAACCATGCAACAATGCATTCATACAACCATGCTTTTAATAAAAAGATATTTTAACTTAACATTAAAAATCAAATAAATCTATAAACGAAAGATAAAACGGGATGTACGAAGAAGAACTAAAAGAACTAAAAACCTACCAGCAACGAGTATCTAATCTCCGGGGGTATCTTTGATGTTGATAAAAAAATATCAAAGGTTGAAGAGTTACGCGCAAAATCAGGTGAACCATCCTTCTGGAATGATCAATTAGCCGCACAGAAAGTACTTCAGGAAATCAAATCTCTCGAGCAATGGATCAATCTTTATAAAAGTGTTGATAAAAAAGTTAATGATGTTAAGGATACTATTGAACTTGCGGCAATGGAAGAAGATGAATCTTATTACGATGAGTTAAGAAAAGAATTAGACTCTGTAATTTCAGCTATTGAAGATGCTGAATTTAAAAATATGCTGAGTGGAAAGGATGATGATAAAAATTGTTTACTTACAATACACTCAGGTGCCGGAGGAACAGAAGCACAGGATTGGGCAAATATGCTATTGCGAATGTATTTACGTTGGGGTGAGCAAAATGATTATCAGATGAATATTCTGGATATCCTTGAAGGTGATGGTGCCGGAATTAAATCTGCTACGGTAGAAGTGACAGGTGAATTTGCATACGGTTATTTAAAAGCCGAAAATGGAGTTCATCGACTGGTTCGAATTTCTCCATTTGATTCTAATAAAAGAAGACACACTTCTTTTGCTTCAGTTTTTGTTATTCCTGAAATTGATGATACAATTGAAATAGAAATAAATCCAGCTGATTTGAGGATTGATACTTATCGCGCCGGTGGTAAAGGCGGGCAGAATGTGAACAAAGTAGAAACTGCAGTTAGGATAACTCACGTTCCTACAAACACTGTTGCGGCTTGCCAGAGTGAACGATCACAAATCCAGAATAAAACCACTGCAATGAAGATGCTCAAGTCAAAACTTTATCAATTAGAACTTGAAAAACAACAGGCAGAAATTGATGAAGTTGAAAAGAACAAAATGAAAATTGAATGGGGAAGCCAGATTCGCTCATACGTTTTTCATCCTTACAATATGGTCAAAGATCACAGGACGAATGAGGAAACTTCTGACGTTCAACGAGTAATGGATGGAGACATTGATAGATTTATCAAAGCGTATTTATCAAAGTTTAGTCGAAATTAAATCTTGAGTACCATTCTGAAGGAAAGGAGTGAGTGAAGAATCTTGGTACTGAGTCTGTAGATTCTTCCCCACTAAAGCGGGGTCAGAATGACAATTTTAATTTGACTACCATCGTTTCAATCCAAACTCTTTAACAA
>JBATIA010000442.1:0-4668 GCA_049667415.1 Ignavibacteriaceae bacterium | reverse complement strand
AGTTACAATAACACTAAAGTGAAAGGGTACCTTGACCAGGTTGAAAACAATATCCTGGATAACATCCAGATATTTAAAGGTGTTAAACCGATTGGCGAAACAACCAGCGAAGGATACATAATAGATTACTTCAAAGAGTACGATGTAAATGTAGTGCTTGATAACAGCGATACAAATGAATGCCCGATAATAATCGAAACCTCGCCAACTTATTCAAACATGTTTGGTGCAATAGAGAGGATGAATGACGGTAAGGGAAATTATTATAGCGATTTTACTAACATTAAGTCAGGTTCTCTTCTGCGGGCTAATGGGGGCTATATTGTTCTGAACGTGATGCACCTTTTCGAAGAACACGGTGTCTGGAAAACATTAAAGAGAGCATTAACCTACAACAAGATTGAATTCCAGGATTCACCAAGTCTTTTCCAGGTTTCAAGTATTACTCTGAAACCTGAACCGATTGAAATTAATGTTAAAGTAATACTAATTGGCAGCCAGTACCTATATGCAGTACTTTCAGAATACGAATATGACTTCAAAAAAATGTTTAAAGTGAAAGCAGATTTTGATTACGAGATAAAACGTTCTGATAAAGTTCTTTCAGACTACGCCCAGGTAATAAAAAAATTAATAAAGGAAGAGAAGCTTAAAGAATTTGATAATACAGCAATTGCTTATTTGATGGAGATTGCTGCAATCTTTGCCGGGCAAAAAAATAAGCTAACAACCCGTTTCTCTAAGATTTCTGACCTTGCCAGAGAAGCAAATTACTGGGCTGAAGACGATGGTTTTGAAATTGTCTCGGCAGCCCACGTTAAGAAAGCATATAAGAACGCTGTTAACCGGCACGGAATGCTCGAATCTAAAATTTCAGAGATGTACGAAGACGGTACCTTCCTGATGGATACTACCAGTGAAAGAATTGGTCAAATTAACGGACTCGCTGTTTATGCGGCTGACTTTTATTCTTTTGGAAGACCAACCAGGATAACCGCAACTGTTTCTCTCGGTAGCGGAAACATTATTAATGTTGAACGGGAAGCAGGAATGAGCGGCAGACATTACAATAAAGGAGTGCTTATAATTTCAGGATATTTCAAAGAGACTTTTGGTCAGGATATTCCCCTGGCATTCAATGTGAATTTAGTTTTCGAACAATCATATGGAACAGTTGATGGCGATAGTGCCTCGTGTGCAGAAATCTATGCGCTTCTCTCCACCCTTTCAGGACTTCCAATTAAGCAGGGTATTGCAGTTACGGGCTCTTTAAATCAGAAAGGGGATGTGCAGCCAATTGGTGGAGTAAATGAAAAAATTGAAGGATTCTTCCAGGTTTGTAAGGATGATAAGCTTACTGGTAAGCAGGGTGTAATTATTCCAGCACTAAATGTAAAAGAATTAATGCTAAGCGAGGAAGTGATTGAAGCAGTTAAAAATAGAGAGTTCCATATTTATCCAATTTTACGTATAGAAGAAGGAATTGAAATATTAACTGGAGTGAAGGCTGGTAAAAAGATTGCAAAAGGTTATGAAAAAAATTCTGTATTTGATTTAGTAGAACAAAAACTGAAAGAAATGTACAAAAAGTCACGTGCAATTAAAGATGAAGGCACTAAACCTGCCCGTAAAAAGAGAAGGAAATAAAAAGCTTGAATAATGATTTCACTAAAACGAAAATTCTGGCAACACTTGGTCCGCAAACATCCACAGTTGAAAGGGTTAAACAATTAATTTCTTCCGGTGTAAGTGCAGTACGTCTGAACATGTCTCATGGTAACTACGACTTTTATTCTTCTTTATTTGAAAATATTCATACAGCAAGGACTGAATTAAATTCTCCCCTCGCAATACTTGCCGACCTGCAGGGTCCAAAAATAAGAATTGGTGAATTGGATAAGCCTGAGATTGAAATCTTTTCAGGAGAAGAAATCGAAATAACCACAGAAGAAATAATTGGAAACGAAAAAATAGTATCAACATCATATAACAAATTTTGCAAAGATGCTGAAATCGGGGATTTGATTTTGATAAACGATGGTTTGATAAGATTAAAAATCTTTTATAAAAAAGAAGCATCAATTATTTGTAAAATTGAAACCGGAGGGATTCTCTCACCTCGAAAAGGAATGAACCTGCCGGGGATGAATCTATCTACCCCATCACTTACTGAAAAAGATTTTGAAGATCTGGAGTTCCTCGTTACTAAACCTCTTGATTACATTGCACTCTCTTTTGTAAGAAAACCAGAAGAAATTCTTCAGTTGAAAAATTGGCTGCTGAAAAAGGGAAAAACAATACCAGTTATTGCCAAGATTGAAAAGAAAGAAGCGATTGATTCATTCGACTCAATTCTTGGTGCTGCAGACGGCATAATGGTTGCCCGTGGTGATCTTGGAGTTGAATTATCAGTGGCTAAGGTACCCGTCCTTCAAAAAGAAATTATTAAAAAATGTAACGAGTCCGGAAAGCTTGTAATAACGGCAACACAAATGCTTGAATCGATGATCAATTCACCGATACCGACTCGCGCTGAAGCCGCTGATGTTGCAAACGCTGTCTGGGACGGAACTGATGTCGTAATGCTCAGTGGTGAGACCTCCGTAGGTAAGTATCCGGTTGATACTGTTAAAATGATGCGCGAAATTGTTTTTAACGCTGAACAGCATATTGTCGCAAATGAAAATATTAAATTCCAGGTTCCTGAAACGCTGGATGAGAATCTGTTCGATTCAGTTTTAAAAGGAATTACGTTAGTTGCTGAACAAATAAAAGCAAGTGCCATTGTTGTTTTTACGTTCAAAGGAAGAGCTGCATGTGGATTGGCAAAATTCCGTCCGAAAGCAAAAATTATTGCTCTCTCCGATAGCTTTGAAACTATGAATAATTTATGCCTTCGCTGGGGAGTTGCTTCATTATTTGTAGAGAAAATTGATAAGCAGCATGCTGCAATAGAAGAAGCAAAAGAATTGATACTGAATGCAGGACTTGTTAATAAAGGTGATCTGGTTATATTTTTATCGAGAGCACCTTTCTCTGAAAAAGGTAGAAGTGATTTTCTTCATTTTGAAGTATTATAATTTAATCTTCAACTGAGAATACGATGACTAAAGTATTAGCAAAATGGTGGGAACCAACACCGGGAAATAAAATTCTTTGCACGCTCTGTCCAAGATACTGTGAAATTGGCGAAGGTCAACCTGGCTTTTGTTTCATCAGACAAAACATTGATGGTAAACTATATTCTATCGGTTACGGAAAACCCACCGGCTTTGCAGTTGATCCGATAGAAAAAAAACCTCTTAATCATTTCCTCCCTGGTACTAATATATTAAGTTTTGGAACAGCCGGTTGCAATCTTGGCTGCAAGTTTTGTCAGAACTGGTCAATGAGTAAAGCAAAGATTGATGATCTCAATTCGCTAGAGGCTTCACCGGAGGAAGTTGTTGCTCTTGCTAAAAGATATGACACACCTTCTATCGCTTATACGTATAACGATCCAACAATTTTTGGTGAATATGTAATTGACATCTCTAAAATTGCCCGCGAAGAAGGAATCAAATCTGTGATGGTTACAGCCGGATATATAGATAAAGAAGCTCGTAAAGATGTTTACAAATATATCGATGCAGCAAACGTTGACCTGAAAGCATTCACAGAAAGATTTTATTGGAGGAACACTTATTCACATTTAAACGATATACTGGATACACTGATCTGGTTAAAAAATGAAACTGATGTGTGGATCGAGCTAACAACATTATTAATTCCGGATGAGAATGATTCTTCGGAAGAAATAAAAGAAGAGTGTGATTGGATTTTAAAAAATCTCGGTGATAGCGTACCGCTTCACTTTACAGCTTTCCATCCTGATTTTAAAATGATGGACAAAGAAAGAACCCCCGAGAAAACTCTGACAAACGCAAGAAAGACTGCGATTGATTCAGGAATAAAATTCTGCTACGTTGGAAACATCCATAACCTTGAAGGGCAAACCACTTACTGTCCAAATTGCAAAGAGAAATTAATAAAACGAGACTGGCATTCGGTGATATCGAATAACCTGGTGAATGGAAAATGCAAAAAATGTGGGCATGTTATCGAAGGAGTATTTGAATAAACCAAATAAAATACACAATCGTTAATCAATATTCTTTCTAATATTTTTTATTTTTACAAATAAATTCATTCACTTCTTAGTCGGAGCTCATTAATGTCTCAATTAAAAAATAGGATAGTATTCATCACAGGTGCTTCATCTGGTATTGGAATGGCTTGCGCAGAATTGTTCGCAAAAGAGAAAGCAAATCTAATTTTATCAGCAAGACGATTAGACAGGATTAAAAATCTTGCAAAAAGATTAGAGAAAGAAAATAAAATTAAAATAAAATGTGTTGAGCTTGATGTTAGGAATTACGATGAAGTTAAAAAGGCAATCGATTCTTTTGATAACAGTTGGAAGAAAATAGATATTCTAATTAACAACGCCGGACTTTCACGCGGGTTGGATAAAATTTACGAAGGGAAAAAAGAAGACTGGGATGAGATGATTGACACCAATATTAAAGGCCTGGCTTATGTAACAAGACACGTTCTTCCATTAATGATCAAAAGAAAAAAAGGACATGTAATAAACATCGGCTCAACAGCAGGGCATGAGGTTTATCC
>JBATIA010000441.1:0-3821 GCA_049667415.1 Ignavibacteriaceae bacterium | reverse complement strand
TAGCACTAAGAACAAAATTATTTTGTTCAGCAAGATTCCTGAATACTGTCGTCTCCTGCTGCTGATTTGGATGAACTCCATTTACAGGATCGGGAAAATTTCTATTCAAATCATATCCGTTAGCATTGTATCTTGTAGCCCCATTTACAGTGCCGTTACCGCCGTGATAAGTTCCGTCAGGATTAGCAAGCGGATTTATCCAGATCTCAGCATTGTTAACAATATTTGTAATTCTTGGATTTGTTCCATAGGTAGTTAGGAGAGAATCAATCAGCCGAAGCATTAAAACATAACCTGTAGTTTCATCGCCGTGCATAGTTGAGGTATAAAGAAATTGCGGTTCGGCTTCGCGGACATTTACATTATCTGATATTTTGAGTAAAAGTATTTTTCTTCCCTGAACTGTATTTCCTGCATCAATCAATTTGCAGATTGAAGGATAGCCCGCTGCGTATAAATTCATCATACTTACATAAGCATCGTAAGTGGGATACACATTCCAGTCAGTTATTTCATCTAATTCATCGCTCATATTAGGAATGATTAGCTCACCTGGTTTTGGCAATATGGTATGATTTAAATTATAGCTTAGAAATTTCCTGTATTCATTTTCATTCGCATAAGCAAAAGCTGTACTTCCTTTTACATTATCAATTGAGATTACATTTGTAAGTTCATGAATTATTTCCCTCGATGAAACTTCAAAAGAAAAATATACTTCAATATTGTTTTGAAAATAATCCGATGATAGTTGCTGAGCTTGACTATTAATTGTTGAAAAAAAAGTTATTAAAATCAGAAGTGTAAAAGAGGCTTTCATATAAATTCCCCGATGATTATTAAATATCTTCATCACAAACATAAATATTATTCGTAAACATTCTCCCACAAAAAAAGGGAGCCGAAGCTCCCTTAATTATAAATTATCAGAATATTGATTATTTCGTAAGCATCAGTTTCTTTGTAGAAGTCAAATCGCCTGCTTTAAGCTGATAATAATAAACACCGCTTGCCAAATTCGATCCACTAAAAACGACATCAAATGTTCCTGCCTGCTGAGGTTCATTCACAAGCGTCGTAACTTCTTTTCCAAGAAGATCGTACACTTTAAGTGATACCATACCATCTTGTGGAATGGAATACTTAATGTTCGTTGAAGGGTTGAATGGGTTCGGATAATTTTGACCCAAATAAAATACATTAGGCTGACTGATTTCGATTTCGACTTCATCAGAATAAGCAAATGAGCCATCGAAATCAACCTGTCTCAATCTATAGCTATAAGATCCTGACAGCAATTCTTCATCTCTGAAGAGATAATTCTGTATTTCGGTAGTAGTTCCTTTTCCTTCAACAAAACCGATCTTTTGGTATTCGCCACCTGCTTTTCGTTGAATTTCAAATCCCTGGTTATTTGTTTCAGTTGCAGTAAACCAGCTTAAGATAACATCATTCTTATCCGCAGATGCAGAGAATGAAGCTAGTTCAACAGGAACAATAACATCAAGTTGAACTGTTCTTCTGTGAACAGGTATACCGTTTGGTCCTTCACCTTGAATGTTAATTGTGTACGTGCCGGTTGTTACATTGCCAGAAGTTAGAATTCTCAGAACTTTATTTCCAGGGAAGGTACTAAGAACATTTCCCTGAGGATAATCGAGGTTGATACTTCCACTTGGTGGAGTTGGTGTAACACTTGCTGAAAAAGTTACAGAGGTAGAGTAAAGTTTAACATCCGGTACATCCAATGTAACAAATGTGCTATCTGCGTTTCCAGTAACTGAAACAACAGTAGGTGAAGCAATCAGGGCAAAATCAGGAAAATAACCGACATAGCTGCCAAAACTTCCGGCTCTGAAGTCAGTCCACATTGCTAAAGCCTGATTGTTATAAGAGATAATTGCATCGTAATCGCCCTGGTAACGAGGAGTTCCCCCGCCGCCACAGGTAGTGCAATTAATTCTCATTTTCTGATTAGACATTCGCTGGTTTTGAGCCCATGTAACACCACCATCATCTGAATAGCTTGCATAAATATAAGCAC
The DNA here is from genome assembly GCA_049667415.1 of Ignavibacteriaceae bacterium. Lineage (GTDB taxonomy): Bacteria > Bacteroidota > Ignavibacteria > Ignavibacteriales > Ignavibacteriaceae > IGN2. The sequence goes on along the minus strand of JBATIA010000441.1, from coordinate 1,777 downwards.
TATCGTGAGTGGGAGTATCACGTGTGTCCATCCATTTAACAAATAATCTTCCTGTCTGTGTGTCGCACCAGGTAGATGGATGCCACTGGTGATTAGTCGTACTTGGATTATCATCATTTACTGTGATTGCTGCTGACCAACTGGTTCCCTGATCGGTAGAATATCGGCAATAGATATCAGGATAGTTGCCATTTCCGGGAGGATTGTTTGAAGCATAGATTAAATAAAGCCTTCCTCTGTAGGCACCATTACTCTGATCTGCTGTAATAAACGGATATGGTCTTGTCCGCATATTCTGAACAGAGTTTCTTCCGTTTACATTTGTACCAACATAGTTAGCAAAATTTTGCGCTGATTTCAGAGTGAAATTAAGACCACCGTTAGTTGAAGCATAAAAAGTATAAGTTGATGCAAAAGCACTTCCTGAATTTGTAACAACATATACAGCACCACCGTCTGTTGCACCATTTGGTCCAACACATACCATCATTCCTGGTAAAGATTGTGTACCAAATGCAGCTGTAGTAGTCCAGCTCGCTCCAAAATTAGTTGAGCGGGCAAAATTCCCAGGGGTCATTGTTGTATAGATGTTATTAGCATATGGTCCGGTTGTTTGATCAGCCGCCATCCAGTTTTTATCATTACCGGAGACAGATGTTTGGGCTGCAGACCATGTTGCGCCGTTATTAGTCGAGACAATTACTTTACATCCAACTATACTTCCAAACATTGTTTCATAGTACAAGTTACCAACTCCATCATATGCAGTAACAGGATCTCCATTTGGTGAAACACCAAAATTTGGTGCTGAATGTATCCAATCGTGCCCGTCATAAGTCCTCCAGGCACCATTTATATTATAGGCACCAAAGAATTCCAAGGGGTTGAGAGGGTTTTGAGTTACATGTGGTTCCGCAAAATCGACACCAAGGTTGAAATCATCATAACCGTTAATAGTGATAACATCTACCTCAGATTCTGAGTAGATGATTTTCTGTGTCCACTCTTCAGGAACAGCATCAACGAGTGGGTTATCACCCTGAGCAAATATACTTCCTGACAATGTCAAAAATGTATATAGTATAAGCAGGGGAAAAGATAAGAATGGTTTTAGTAGTCTTTTTTCCACTAGACCTCCAGATTTAATTGATGAATAATTGTAACTTGAGTTAAAAATATATCGTATTTATTCTTAATGATAACGCCTGTAAGCGGATGGAAATTTTGATGAATAAATTTTAATGCTAGTACTGAACAATATATATGCCAAATATTTTAACTTATTAATAAATCAATGAATAATATTGATTGGTAAATTTGGGTCATAAAATAAAATATTTCTCTGAATAAACAAAAAATTATTAATGAAGCAAGTAGTCCTCGGAATGTTTAGTCTACCAGGATTATAAATTAAAGCCCTGTAAATTATTAAGTGTGAATCATGAAAATTTATTGTAACTGTAATTAATGTAATAGTAGAAGAATAGGTACGAACCCACAGAACTGGTCAATTCTTTTTATTTAGCACCGAAAAGTTTCTTAAATTCTTCAGAATTATTTATTTCTTCAATTCTTGATTGCTCATCATCTGAGGAACTGCGGGTGAATAATTTCTTAGAGAATTCTTCACTTTTTATTACCTGGCAACGACATACCCGCGCAAACTCTGCGACGTTATTGTCCGATGTAACGACAATTATGTTTTTAGGATTTTTACTTTTCTCAATTTCAATTTTTATTTTATCATCAGCAGTTTTACCACCTGAGTATTTTATTT
>JBATIA010000440.1:0-8912 GCA_049667415.1 Ignavibacteriaceae bacterium | reverse complement strand
TCATTGCAGTAAGAAGCTGTTCGCCGCAATCACAACGCTTTGAACCAAAAATATCACCTGTAAGGCATTCAGAATGTACACGAACTAAAACCGGTTCAGCACCACTAATATCTCCTTTAACTAATGCGATCGGATTATCAAGCGGATCGAGTGTGTTTTCATAAAGATATAATTTGAATGAACCGTATTTTGTTGGAAGGTCAACTGTAACTTTTTGCAGAATAAAATGTTCTCTTGCCATTCGATATTCAATCAGATCAGCAATTGTAATGATTTTCAAATTATGTTTTTTAGCGAACTCCATTAGGCTGGGTACACGTGCCATTGTACCATCTTCAGCAAGAATTTCACATAAAACACCTACAGGATTTAATCCAGCTAGTTTAACTAAATCTACAACTGCTTCAGTATGACCGGCACGTTTTAATACTCCACCTTTTTTAGCAATTAGAGGAAAGATATGCCCGGGTCGTGCAAAATCGTTTGGGATTACTTTTTCATCGGCTGCACGGTTAATAGTTATTGCACGATCGTTAGCCGAAATACCAGTTGAAGTCCCGTGCCTGTAATCAATTGAAACAGAAAAAGGGGTTCCGTGAAGGGCAGTATTGTTTTGTACCATTAAATCCAGTTGAAGGTCTTTAGCTTTTTCCTTTGTTATGGGTAAGCAGAGAATTCCTCTTCCTTCTCGAGTGATAAAATTTACATCCTTCGGCGTAACAAGTTCAGCAGCCATAACAAGATCGCCTTCATTTTCACGATCAGGATCATCCACAACAATGAGCATCTTACCAGCTTTAATATCCTCAACAGCATCTTCAATCGTGTTGAATTTAAACTCGTTGTTATTATTCATTTTATCTTTCATTAATATCCAATTTCTTTAAGCCAATTTTCAGTTATATTATTTTCTGAAGTATCATTATTTTTAGTAAGAAGTTTTTCTACATACTTTGCCAAAACATCAATTTCAATATTTACTTTGTCATTAACCTTTTTGAATTTAAGGTTAGTGTTTTGCCAGGTGTGAGGAATAATAGAAAGTGAAATTTCATTCTTATCTAAATCTGCAATTGTAAGACTTATTCCATTTATGGCGATTGAACCTTCCTTTATTAAATACCTTTCCAAATTTTCTGGAACAGTAATTTTTAACAGGTAGTTCTCACCAAGTTTTTGTATTTCGGATATAGTGCCAATTCCGTTAACGTGCCCCTGCACTAAATGACCACCTAATCTGTCATTCAATCTGACCGATCTCTCAAGATTCACAAAACCTGAAGGTTTAACAGATGCGAAGGTGGATTTTTCCAGGGTTGCCCCAACAGCATCAACCCAGAATCCTGAAATATCAAAATTTGTAACCGTCAAACATACACCATCAATACATATAGAATCATTTACAGAAATATCGTCGAGGATTTTATTAGCTTCAATTTTAATCGACAATCCTCCGGCAATAGGCTTTGTTTTAACTATTTTGGCTATCTCTTCAATAATTCCTGTAAACATAGCCCAAAGTTAATTATTTCTAAGGATAAACTAATCAGATAAATTTTTCCTGTAAGTAAATTTTATGTCCTCCCCAATTTTTTCAATGTTAGAAAGTTGATTTTTTTTCAATTTTTTAGGATCAAAAGCAATAATACCTCGCCCAAGGATTTTGGGAGACTGTAGTATTATTATCTTATCAAACAAATTTTTCTCCAAAAACTGGCTGAAAATCTCTGCTCCACCTTCAACCAGGACCGAAGTTATCTTTTGTTTTGCAAGTACTTTAAGAACACTTTTAATACTAAGCTGATTTTGTTTTGAAGTCCTAAGTCTGAAAATTCTCACTCCTTTATTTGAGAGCTTATCTGCTATTCTTTTACTTGCTGAATAAGACGTGAATATAAAAGTATTTTGTGGATCAGGGCAATTAATCACTTTTGAACTAATTGGAATGCTTAGCTTTCCATCAATAATTACCCGTATAGGATTTCTACCTTTAGTTTCTCTTACCGTCAGCAGGGGGTTATCAATTTTTACAGTTCCTGTTCCAACTAAGATAGCAGCATATTCACTTCGCAGCTTATGGACATACTTTACTGATTTTTTTCCGGTTAGCCAGGTTTGTTTGTTTTTTGAGACGCTGATTTTTCCATCAGAAGATTGCGCAACTTTAACAGTGACATAAGGTAATTTTTCTTCAGCATATTTGAAATAGAATTTATTTAATTCCTTTCCATCATTTTCAAGAATTCCTGTTGTTACTTTAATTCCTGATTCTTTTAATTGTCCAATTCCTTTGCCATTAACTTCTTTATTTGGATCGAGGTTACTTACCACAACTCTTTTTATTTTACTCCGAATTATTAACGGAACACAAGGAGGGGTTTGCTTATTTGTATGACAGCAAGGTTCAAGGTTACAGTAAAGAGTTGAACCTGCCACATCTCTACCAACTTTCCTGATTGCATTTACCTCAGCGTGAGCACCACCGTATTTTTTGTGGTAACCCTCACCAATTATTTTACCATTTTTTACAATTACAGCACCAACCAGAGGATTTGGGCTTGCTGAACCTTTCCCTTTTTGGGCGAGTTCAAAACATCTTGAAATGTATAATTTATCTATTTCAGAAAGTTTCATAAATTAGTCAAGAGAGATTTTTTCAAAGGTCGTTTTTCAAATTTTAATATTTAAATAACAATGTATAATTACAAAAAGAACTCTCCAAACTCAAAGCGTTTCTTTTAGTAATCTTTACTTAATATAGCTTAAATGTGTTTCATATTGTATTAGACCAAATAATAAAGACAATTTTTGTGAGAAAATTTTTTTTTATTGGATTATTGAAGTTAACTTTTTTTACCGGAACCTGTTTTACACAGAACTTGCCCTTTGGTAAAATTACAGGTGAAGATGGACTTTCGAATAGCTATGTAAATTGCTTGTTACAGGATAGTTTTGGTTTTATCTGGTTTGGAACGGATGATGGATTAAATCGCTATGATGGTTATAAAATAAAAGTGTACCGTAACAACCCGGATGATTCAACTTCAATATCAGATAATATAATCTGGGCATTGTTCGAAGATGGTTCAGGATATATTTGGGTTGGAACAAAGGGCGGCAAGCTAAACAAATATAATCCATTCCTCGATAGATTCGAACATTGGGACATGGATTCAAATGCGACAGCTGAACTAATCATTACATTTATCTTTGAGGATAATAATAACTTTATCTGGATTGGAACTTATAGGGATGGCTTATACAGACTTAATCAAACACAAAACAAATTTGATCATTGGGGAAATAATTCTGACAGCATAAAAGTTTTAAGCGGGAATTTTGTAACCTCTGTTCTTGAGGATAATTATAAAAATATCTGGGTAGCCACTTACGATGGGTTAGATAAATATACTCCTGACAATACTGAAAAACCGTTCACAAAATTTTACAAAAATTCTGGAAATACTGATACCTTAAGCAATAATCCTATTTGGTATCTGAGTAAATCATCATTCTATAAAAATTCAATATGGATTGGTAATCTGAATGGATTAACAAAATTTGATCCTATGAATGAAGAATTTTCACAAGTCACTTTGCCCAAAAGTTTTAATTTACAATTCGGTAGCAGTGTAAGTTCTATTGTTGAAGAAAACAATCCCAATGAAAAAATATTATGGATTGGTACTTACGGAGGACTTGTTCGAAACAATTTAACCACGGGTGTAAACCAAAGATTTGTAAAAGCTGAAAAAAATCTTTCCGGCTTATTAAGCAACCAGGTAAACGATCTTATAATTGACAAATCCGGTGTTATCTGGATCGCCACGGACAATGGTTTAAATTTTTATTCTCCCAAGCACTCAAAATTTAATTTTCAGAGCTCACAATTCTTTTCCCCTGAAGAATCATCAGGTATTTTAAATGATAATATCCGGGCTATTACACAAACAGATAACGAAACTGTATGGTTCGGAACAGATGAAGGTTTAACAGGTATTAATAATATCAAAGAATCGTTTTCCCTTTTTAATAACCCGGAATTAATATCATTAAATATTTGGTCTTTGTATAGTGGCAACTCGGGTAATTTGTGGATTGGAACTTATGGTCAGGGACTGAAGGAATTGGATATTAAGACAAATAAACTGAAGTCATGGAATGTTCGGAATCCTGAATTTAATGCTTTAGCTTTCGACTACGTGATGACTATTCTGCAAGATGCTAATGGAATGATATGGATTGGATTTTGGGGAGGCGGGCTGGCAAGATTAAATCCTTCAAATTCAGAAATTGAGTATTGGAGGAATGAAATAAGCGATCCCCGCAGCTTGAGCTTCAATGATGTCTGGATGCTCTACCAGGATAGAAAAGGAAGAATCTGGATTGGAACAAATGGGGGTGGGCTGGATTTGTTCGACTATGAAACCAATAACTTTTATCATTGGCGGTCGGAAACAAAAAACAAATCAAGCTTAAGCAGCAATAATATTTATTCTATTTGCGAATCGATTAGTGGTAATAGATCAGGGGATCAGACTATTTTATGGATTGGAACTGCAAATGGTTTAAATAAATTCGTAATTAAAAATGACTCTGGTTCAAGTAATAATTCAGAGCTGGAGGTTAAAATTGCTTCCTATACTGTCAGTAATGGGCTGCCTGACAATGCAATTGAAAGTATTCTTGAGGACGAAAATGGTAACCTTTGGCTTGGAACGAGTTCGGGAATATCATTCTTCAATGTTGAGAAAGAAACATTTATAAACTATAATAGTGCTGATGGGTTAAATGGCAGCCCTACCAATTCCAGTTCTGCATTTATGACGAAAGATGGCCTGATGCTCTTTGGCTGCACAAAGGGACTTAATTATTTCTATCCGGACAAAATAAAACAATCAACTTTTTCTCCACCGGTCGTAATAACTGATTTTGAAATATTCAATCAGCCTGCAGGCAGCAAAAACTTGTCTTCTTTGAATTCAGCTATCTTTAATTCAAAAGAAGTTACTCTATCATACAACCAAAACGATTTTTCATTTCAGTTTACTTCACTTGATTATAATGCCCCAGAGTTGAACCAATATGCATATATGCTTGAGGGTTTTGATGATGAATGGATATTCAGTGGCACAAGACGTTTTGTGACTTACACAAACCTTGATGCGGGAGAATACATTTTTAGAGTAAAGGCAACAAACAGCGATGGTGTTTGGAATGAAACTGATACACACTTAAGTATTATTATCAATCCACCATTCTGGGAGACATGGTGGGCTTATACAATTTATTTTTTAACCTTAATCGGTACTTTGGCCTTTATCAGAGCTTTTGAACTTAAGAGAAGGCAGAAAAAAGAAGAAGAAAGATTAAGAAGAGAAAGAGAAGCCGCCTTATTACGGGAAGCTAAATTAAAAGCTGTAACAATAGAGCAGGAAAAAGAATTAGAGAAACAAAAAATCCGGAATCGTATTGCGCAAGATCTTCACGATGAAATTGGCAGTAACCTTAGCAGCATATCTTTAATGAGTGAGCTTATTCAAAAAGCAGAAAAAGCTGATCCTGAATCGATAGAAAAAATAAAACGAATTCATAAAGTTGCAAAAGGTTCATCTCAGGCAATGCGTGATATTGTATGGCTGACAAATCCTTCGTCTGATAGTTTGAGGGATCTTATTGCAAAAATGAGAGAAGTTGCTGACAATACTCTCGGGAAATTTAATCTGAATTTTATTTATCCGAAGGAAGTAGCCGATGTCAATCTTCTTCCTGAAACAAAGAGAAATATTTTCTTCATATACAAGGAAACACTTAATAATATTGTTAAACACGCAGAAGCAAAAAGTGTGGAAATCAGATTTGAAATTGAAAATAGTCAGATCTTTCTTTCGATAAGAGATGACGGCAAAGGATTCGATACATCTTCAAGTTCCGGCGGAAATGGGCTTAAGAATATAAAATCCCGCGCAAAGGAAATAAGTGCTGATTTGAAGTTTGAAAGCACTCCCGGCAAAGGAACAATCTTAGACTTGACTGCCAATATCACGCAAATGCGTGATTGAATACCTTCGATTCATAGACTATTTTGAACCCCATAAAAAGACATAAATAGATTAATGACCAATAAAACAGATGTAATAATAATTGAAGACAATGAACTTCTACGGGATTCACTAAAGGAGGCTATCAATAAGAGCAGTGACATCAACTGTAAAAATACTTTCAGTTCAGGTGAGGCTGCTCTTGTTATTATTCAAAAAGAAGAGCTGGTGCCTGACATTATTCTGCTTGATATTGGTCTCCCCGGATTGAATGGCATCGAATTGATTCCCGAGCTAAGGAAATTATCTCCTTCCTCAAAAATTATTATCATAACTGTTCACGATGATGATGAAAATGTGTTCAATGCAATTTGTGCAGGTGCATCAGGTTATCTGTTGAAAGATTTATCATCGGAAAAAATTGTCGCTTCAATTAATGAAGTAATGAACGGTGGCGCCCCGATGAACTCTCATATTGCTAAAAAAGTGTTGAATATGTTCAGAGACCAGAATGTTAAATCGGATGGCTATGATCTTTCTGAAAGAGAAAAAGAAATATTAAGTCTTTTAGTTGATGGACTAAGCAAAAAACAAATTGCAGAAAAAATATTTCTCAGCCACCACACAGTTGACTCACACATCAGGAATATTTACGCAAAACTTGAAGTCCATTCAAAAGGCAGTGCTGTAACAAAAGCTATCCGGGAAAAATTAATATGATTATAATTAAATGGTCAAGTTAAAAATAGTAATCAATAACTCAGTCTAAAAACTTACTATGTTTTTATTAAGAGCTTGTAGCAGTAATGTATTTAAAAATTAATGCAACCTTAATACTAATTATACTATTTTCTATTACGGATATTATATCCGCACAACAGTATCCGGCTAATGACATCAGTCTTGCCATTGTACATGCTGCATTTGATGTGCTTCAGCAACAAAAGCCATCAGTTGAAAATCGAATTGAGCTTAGGAAAGATATAGATGACAGTGGATTTGGTCAGTTCATAGGAATTATGTTCAATGCTCACGGTGCAAATCACTTTTACACAGGCATATATTATAATCTGAACTTAGATGATTTTTTAGTCATCACTCCAAGTTTTGCCCCGGGAATATATTTAGAAAATGAAAGTAAAAAACTATTCTATCCGGTTGAATTCAGGTCTCAGATTGAATTATCATTTAAGGTTTTTACAGGCGTTAGGTTAGGTTTTAGCTTTAATCACATTTCAAATGCGGGGTTGGGAAAAGAGAATCCCGGTGTGGAAAGCTTAGCAGTAACATACATTATCTCTCTTTGATATACCTGCCGGAAATTTCTAAACAAATTCTTTTTTTTCAAATTGTACAAGTGCGGGAATTAATGGTATCGCACCGATGAGTTCGCACATAGCCCAAAAAGTGCTGAATATGTTCAGGGAACAAAATCTTAAATCTGATTTCTATGTACTTTCTGAAAGAGAAAAAGAAATATTAAGTCTTCTTCTCGACGGCTTAAGTAAAAAGCAAATAGCAGAAAAAATATTCCTCAGCCACCACACAGTTGATTCTCACCTTCGAAACATCTACGCAAAGCTGGAAGTCCACTCACGCAGCAGCGCAATCTCCAAGGCAATAAGAGAAAAACTTCTTTAAGTAAGCCTGATGGCTACCTTTAAAACCACGCACTTGCGTGATTGAACCGCTTACAACAACAGCCTAGCTTTGTAGTGAATTCAACATTTAAAATAAAAAATTACTTACTCTGAGGAGAAGCATCAACATTAGTAAAAGTAGAAAAACCTGCAGGAACTTATGAAGCAACTTTCGATGCTTCACAATTTGCAAGCGGAATTTATTTCTACTCTTTGGTTGCAGGTTCTTTTACTAAAACGAAAAAGATGTTACTATTAAAATAATTTTTCTACTCTCCTAAATATGGGAAGGAAAACAAATCACCGCTTCGGATAAGTTTTCCTTCTCGACGATATTTGCTATTTCATCGCCTAAACGAGTCCTTAAAAATCACGCATTTGCGTGATTGAAACAGTGCCCCTTTAGAAATATGTTTCCATCAAATCAATTTATTAAAAAGGAATACAAATGAAATCGTCTTTACAATTTTCTAATCCTCTGAGAATTTCTATTTTAATTTTCTCACTGCTGGGTTTACAACTGCTCTACTCCCAACCAATGTCAGGCAATTACACTATAGGAGGTAACAACCCGGATTTTACAACCTTACAGCACGCTGCTGATGCACTGAATGCAAGAGGTGTTTCAGGAGCTGTGCTGTTTAATGTCCGGCAAGGTACTTACATACAGAACGGCGGTAACAGTGCCGTTCTGCTACTTGACAGTACTGTTGCGGGTTTATCAAGCACAAACAGGATAACTTTTCAGGCTGATGCTTCTTCGGGAGGTAATGTTGATAATGTAATTCTTCAGATGAATAGAACCAATGCAGCTACTGCGGATGCACATCTTGTGAAGGTTGGTCTCGATTTTATAACATTCCGAAATATAACTTTTACTATTATCGACTCACTTAATATTTTTAATTCTCATCTAGTCAGAGTAGAACAAACCAATTTTAATTCTACTATAGAAGATATAGTTTTTGAAGGCTGCAAATTTATTGGCACAACTCACATCGGCGCACCGGGGGGAGGTTCTCTTGGAACTGATGCCGGCATTGGCTCAAACCAAAATATTGTTAATCTTACAATCCGCGGGAATGCCTTTGTGAGATTGTTATATGGCGTATACAATTCTAATGGATTAGGAGTTGCGCAGGGTGTTATTGTTGTTGAAGACAATCAATTCCTTGAAGGGTTTAGTTCATCAAGTGGGTCAGGAAATGCACTTGGTGCAGCAATACAGATC
>JBATIA010000439.1:0-1875 GCA_049667415.1 Ignavibacteriaceae bacterium | reverse complement strand
AGAGCTTTCTCGGCTTCCTGTAAAGCAGCGAACATAAAACGATATGTATCTTCGTTGAAAATCACTTACAATTCTTCTGGATAATATATTCTTAAATATTCATTCTTAATTGAGAAAGGAGTACGCCCGGTAGGATTCGAACCCACAACCCTCAGATCCGAAGTCTGATGCTCTATCCAGTTGAGCTACGGGCGCATAATATATGTTGTAAAAATAGAGATGATTGCCTGTATAAACAATAAAAAGCCCGCTTTAAAAAGTGGTTTTTATTAGGATGTAACAAATGAAAATTCTAATTCAAAAAATCCTTTGGATAAGTTTTTAGATTATGTCCGAATTTTAATTGTTCTTCCATTCTGCAGGACCAAACAAGCTGTCCATTCCAAACAGTGATATCCGGACAACCGTCGCACATATTTTGTCTTCCATCCTGCATAAAATCAACAGGCTGAATGATCAATACTGACTGGTAATGAAGTCTCTTAAAAATATTAAGAGGACTCTTATAAAAATTAAAAAATGCTTTTCTTAATTTTTTATCTAACGCACCTATCAGCAGCATGCTTTTTCCTTTGCGTGTCCATTTCGGTCCGGCGTAAGCAAGATACTTATCGTAGAAAAGATGATAAAACATTTGAACAATTTCCATTCCTTTGTTACCAACGTAACCATATATTTTTTTCTTCGTACCCAGTCTGCCAGTTAAAAGCCACTTGAATGAATCCGGCTTTTCTGAACCGTTCAGGTATGCACACGGATCAAAATCAGGATATTCTTTTCTTATAAGTTGAACAACTTCAGTAGCTCTAATATCAGCTCGTGTTACCGGATCTTCGTTATAAACCAATTGGTTCATATCAATTTTCTTCGGACCAAGATAAAAATCATATTCTTTATTATTTACTGCACGATAAAGTATAAATACAATCACGTGAACTATGTCAATGTTCTTATGTGCCCACTTAACCATTTCAGGAACGTATTTCATTGTGTCTTCATACACAGTTGAGTTAAATGCGAATGAGATGTTTCCTTCATCAGCGAGCATTTTTGCATAATTATATCTCAGTTCGTTCAGCTCAAGTTCATTTTTATCTTTCCAGTGAGGACGACCTTGTTTGCTGTCGATATGAAAAGTAAAACCAAATACACCTGCGTTCTTCAACTCTCTTAATAATTCTTTTGTAAGTGCCAATCCATTTGTATTAATGATGGGCTTCATATTTCTCTTTTTAACTTCTTTAACAATTTCAATTATGTCTGGATGAGTTAAGGGATCACCACCGGCAATTGAAACGCCATCCGCATTTCTTAGTTTTAAAAACACATCGAGATCATCTTTTATTTGTTCTATAGTTTTATGACCATTTTTCTCATTCAACCTATAACATCCTTCACAAACCAGATTACATTTGGAAGTTGGTTCAAGCCAGGATATAGAGTTATCTGTTAGGTTCCAGGGAAGACGGTAGTAATCGAGATGGTTTAATGAGTTAGTTTTCATTTTCTCTCCGATGATGAATGAAAGAATTAAAAAAATGACCATCAAACTTAGAATTATAGATAAAGCTTTACAACCCATTTTTGTAATTTTCAATTGCTAACTATCAACTAACTTTTAATATAATTTCAACTTAACTATTGTGCCCAGAAAATAAATAGATGAATATTTATGCATCAAGATTATTAGTCAATTTATCTTTATTAAATTAAATAATGATACGCTAGACAATTTTAAATAAGTACTATTCTTAAGAATTAAATAATTGAAACTATATTTTGTAATAAGGATTTAACTATGAAAGGGAAGATTGTCAGGTGGTTATACTGTATTTAATCAGAAAACGGAATATGATGGAACTTGAGAAAGTTTAC
>JBATIA010000438.1:0-5637 GCA_049667415.1 Ignavibacteriaceae bacterium | reverse complement strand
ATCATATCCCATGGTCCGATTATTTCTCCTTTAGCCTCTTTGTATGATTCTATTTTGAGTATCGTGTCCTTAGTTATCCTGTCATGTTTCGCAATTATTCGTTCGTTCTCATTGACGATACCGGTGTACCTGGAAATATTTTCCTGAGCCTGCAAAGTTTCTTCCTGAGTAAGCTCTTCGTTATAAACAATTGTCGGTAATAAAAAATGCACTGCATACTCAGCAACTACATTCTCAAATTCGCCGGAAAATTCTAATTTTTTAACTTCGCTGAAGATTTCGCTTTTAGCCTTATCCAGATAAAGATATTTATTCAAAGGCTCGATGGTATCGAAATTTCCATTTCTAACTGCTATGCTGTCTCGAAACTTAGAATCTGAATCTATGCTTAGCACACCTTTATTGTAAATAGAATTGAGAGAATTTTCCGCAGCTTTAAACAAATCTTTAACCAGAGGTCCGCGCGAATTGATCAGACTTCTTTCACGCATCCGTAGATTTATTAAGTATGAATAAGAATTGTCACTTAAAAAGCTGGCATTAGCAACGGAGGATGAATCATTTTCCATTCTTTCATCTAAAACTCTTAATAAATATGTGTTGTAATTTTTTAGTGTTTCAACGCTTGTCTGTTTATTAGTATCCTCATTCAAGAAAATGGGATACACACCTTTTTTCGCTTCATCTACTTCGGCACGATATACTTCCTGACTTTTCTTTATAGGAAAGCTAAACGGTGCGATCAAATCATCATTTAGCCAAATGGATCCTTCTGATACTTCAAATTCAATTGATTCCCCTTTAGGAAACATAAAAACGATAAGAAGAACTGTTACAAAACCCATAATAAATTTTGTGAACAATCCTTTGCCAGGTTTTTTATCATCAGATTTATTCATTACTAATTCCTCTTTGATTTTAAAACCATTTCAAAAAATTCAGCTATACCGTCTTCATTATTTGTTTTTCCTGTTACATAATCAGCTACATTGAGCAATTCAGGAATAGCATTGGCTACGGCAACCTTTATAGCTTTTGTATGAAACATGGTAATATCGTTATACCAATCACCAATAACTGCCGTTTGTTCAGGTTTGATTGATACATGTTTTAATAGTCTTTCCAATGCTTTTCCTTTCGAGCTTCCTGCTTTTCTTATCTCAAGATAAAAAATATTTTCGTTTTTCTTACTACGGAAATACGATGTGCTGCACCCTATTGAAAAAGGAAAGTCAAATCTTTCTTCCATTTTTTTAATTGAGCCTTTCATATCACTTGCGCATACAATTTCGAGAGTGCCCGATAGATAGTCTTCATAAGATTTAACTTGCTTATAGAGAGCTCCATATTTACTCAACAGGGAAGGGATTACTGAATTGTACTCAGTATAATAAATTGAGGAGTCATGGCAAAGAACAATATTTACTAAGAGATCATTGGAGATTGAAATCGCTTTTTTTACATGCCTGGTTTTCAGAAAAGATTGAAATATAGTTTTATCATCCTTATAACTTTTTATTAAGGCGCCGTCAAGGGATATTATATACCCGTTCAGTGAAAGCTCTTTTGCTATTTCAGTTGTGGCTGAATGTAATCTTCCTGTTGCAAGAGAAATAGAAACACCTTGCTTCATTAATTCCATGACCAGCTTCTTACTCTCTGAACCCAATTCACCATTATCATTTAAAAGAGTTCCGTCAATATCTGAGACTATATGTTTTATATTTTTTAGTTTATTGTTTTCCATTTCAAAAACAACTTTATTTTCAGGCTTATAATTATATACATCGAATTATTTCATCAAATCACCAGGTCTTTCCTGTATTTATCGAATAATTACCTAATTATATGTGAAAAAATAGAGATTTTTATCTAATTTTGTCTTAGTTTCTTTTTGGAACTACTTATGTTACAAACTGTTTTACAAGAAACCTGAAGAATCAAAATGCTATATATAATAGGAATTTTCGTTTTACTTTTAACCATATTCGGCATAATAAAAATTATTAATAGTCGAAATAAAGCATTTAGCTCAAAGTTAACTCTCCGGGAAAGAAAGGAACTGGAGAAGATGTTAGAGAAAAAAGCTAAAATCGAGGAGGAGGAAGAGAAAAAAGAAGTTGAATTAAAAGAAACGGAAAAAATAAAGGAAGAAATAAAGGAAGCAGTAAAACATATAGAAACACCTCTTATTATAAAGCCTATATTTCCCTCCAAAGATATCAAGGAAGAAATATCGAGATTCGGGACATTTATTGATACAAATAATTTCAAAGTCCAAAGTTCAATAAGGAACGGGGTACAAAATTTTATAAATCTCGACTTTAAAGTTGCATTGGAAGAGTTTAGTCTTGCCATAGAACTTAATCCTCAGGAACCAACCGGTTATTTCTGCAGGGGATTGACAAAATTTCAACTAAAAAATTTCGAAAGCGCAATTAGTGACTTCACTGATTCAATCAATTTAAGAATGAAAGAACCGGGATCATTCTATTACCGTGCGTTGACTTATTACAGATTACAAGATTTAGATAATGCAATTCTAAATTTCAAAGGCTATATAAACGCCGAGAGTGGTTTTGCTCAGGCTTATTACGATCTCGCAATCTGTTATAAGGAAAAGGAAAGGCCCGATGAAGCAATTAATTCCCTTTCTCAGGCAATTGAAACCGATCCTGATTTTGAATTGGCTTACTTTGAAAGGGGTCTTCTTAAGCATAAAATAAATGACAAAGATGGAGGTTGTGCAGATTTAAAAAAGGCACTGGCAATGGGATATCTCCAGGCGTATGATTCTGTAAATGACTTGTGCGGAGGCGAGAAATTGTAGTTAGATTTTTGTACTTCTAATGTACTAGGATTACCTTTTACTTTTACTTTTCTTTTTAAAATGAAAAAAGCATCCGTAAAATGAGCAGGATGCCACTACTTAAAAAAGGAAATGATTAATTAATTTTCATCAGATCTTTAAATGCATCCTCAACAGTTTCACACACGGGAAGAACCCGGTCTAACTGAGTGATTTTTATTAAAGAGTATACTTTTTCGGATGGTGACGCAATTCGCATATGTCCGTTTGTCGAGTTAAGTATTCTATTCGCCACAAGAATTGCACTCAAACCAGAGCTGTCACAGCTTTCTACAGACGACAAGTCTAAAATAAATTTTTTAGCTCCCTCAACTTTTAATAACATCGTAAATTCGCCCTTAAGCAGCCCGGATATATTTGTATCAAGCCGTTCTTCATTTAACTTGAAGATGGTAACATTGTTTTCTTTCTTAACTTCAAAATTCATTATAAAATCCTAAAACATTTTCAGGCAATCTAACAAATTTTTATAAGAAATTTCCGGATCGTTTTGTTTATTTACAACCTGGAAATTATAATACTTGTCGGAATCAGTGCGAACAAAACCAATTTTCACCTGAACATTGAGTGATTTGGCAACATAACTGTAGTAAATAATTTCGTCCCTGTTTGTATCAATTAGTACGTCGAAACGCATGTTAGATAATTTACTTAGTAAACCTTTTGAGGGGAGATCAAGTTTAGTTACATCCTTCAGCCCATGCTCGATAGCATTTGTTTTGAAATATGGCTGAAGCAAGCTTATTCTGAAGTCATAAGTCATAACAATTATGTTTTTCCTTTGCTCTTTTAAATATTCAAGTATCGGGAAAACGAGTCTGAAATCTCTTTCATTAGCTGGCATAAGGATAAGAAATGAATAAGTTTTTGTAAACACTGAAGTAAAATTCCTGTGATGAAAATCTATCTCCGGAATTCTCTTTTTAACTATAAACTTTGCTGCCCTCTTTTTTAATGTTTCAATCATTTTGACCCGACTTCACTGATTTTCTCTTTAAATTCTGATTCATTAAGAATTTTAATGTCTAAGGTTTTAGCTTTGTCTAACTTTGATCCTGCTTTATCTCCAGCCAAAACATAATCTGTTTTCTTACTTACACTAGCGGTAATATTTCCACCAAAGCTTGTAATTATTTCTTCTGCCTCTTCACGTGTGTAAGTACTTAAAGTACCGGTTAGAACGAAGTTTTTGTCCTTGAAGAAATTATCCCTCACAAAAGAGCCATTGACATCAGCAAAACTAAACTTTAACCCAACCTTTTTCAATTCCTTAATGATTTTTTTATTATGACTGTCGTTAAAGAACTTCTTTACACTTTTACTTATGCTATCTCCAATTTCATAAACTTTTGTTATTTCTTCTTCTGCTGCCTCCATCAATGCATTTAGGTTTCTGAAATGGGATGCGAGTTTTTTTGCTGCACCGGCACCAACATATCTAATTCCAAGAGCAAATAAAACCTTATCAAATGGCCTATCCTTACTTTTTTCAATTGAATTCAGGAGATTTGTTATACTTTTTTCACCCAACCTATCAATAGCAATTAGTTCATTTTTAAAATCTTTAAGTCTATAAATATCGCCGTAAGTTTTTAAATATCCTTTGTCGACAAAGAGTTCTACAAGCGATTCTCCTAGTCCCTCAATATCCATTGCTCCCCTCGAAGCAAAGTGTTCAATCCTTCCTTTTACCTGGTCCGGACACTCAGTGTTTTCGCAATAATAGGCGACCTCACCTTCCGGTTTGAAAAGCTTTGAACTGCAAGCCGGACATTTGTCAGGAGGCTTTGTCTTTTTACTTGTTGGTGACCTTTTTGACAGATTGACCTCGACAACTTTCGGAATCACATCGCCACCTTTTTCAATAACAACAGTATCGCCTTTACGAATATCTTTTCTCTCAATTTCGTCAAAGTTGTGAAGCGTCGCCCTGCTGATAGTTGAACCAGCAAGAAATATTGGTTCCAGTTCCGCAACCGGAGTTATAGCTCCGGTTCTTCCCACCTGCCAGACTATATCCTTAACAATAGTTGAAGCTTGTTTAGATTTAAATTTAAATGCCACAGCCCAACGTGGAGCTCTGGCAATACTCCCAAGTTTTTTCTGCTGCTTAATAGAATTAACTTTTATTACTGCACCATCAATTTCATATTCCAGTTCATCACGAAGCTTTTCAAACTCATGGCAAACTTTTTTAACCTCCTCTATATTCTTACACTTTTTATAGTGGGGGTTGACTTTAAATCCAAGCTTCTTAATAATAAAAAGATTTTCTTCCTGAGATTCTAATTCATTATCAGGACTAATAAGACTGTATAAAAAAGTATTTAATGGTCTTTTTGCAACTATTCTGGGGTCCTGCAGTTTAAGAGTTCCGGCTGTAGAATTTCTTGGATTTGCGAATGTTTTTTCTTCATTTTTAACCCGCTCCTTATTAAGCTTCTCAAAATCACCAACATTCATGAAAATTTCACCGCGAACTTCAAAGTCATCTAATTTATAAGGAATTGAATTATCTTTTTTAATTATTAACGGGATAGATTTAATCGTTCGAACGTTATTGGTAATTTCCTCTCCCACTGTTCCATCACCTCGGGTAGCAGCTGTTTTTAAAAATCCATTTACATAATTAATACTCACAGAAGCACCATCAATTTTTAACTCAACCAGATATTCAACCTTTTCGCCGGAAGTTAATCCATCCTTCACTCTTCTGTCAAAATCGACTAATTCATCTTCAGAGTAAGTATTAGAAAGGCTAAGCATAG
>JBATIA010000437.1:0-5653 GCA_049667415.1 Ignavibacteriaceae bacterium | reverse complement strand
CATCTGTCCCGTTTGCTTTTTTTCAACCAATAAATAATCAGGACGTTCAGGAGTATTGTCAATGTCCATTGCAATATTATAGACATATTCTAATATATTTTTTTCACCTTCGAAATTAATTCTTTCTGTGTCGTCAGAAGGTTTGTGGTAATCTTCGTGAGTACCTGTGAAAAAGAAAAGAACCGGAATTTTCGCACCGTAAAAAGATGATTGATCGCTTGGTCCGTAGCCTTCATCATTAAATGTTAGTTTGAATCCGTATTCGTTTTCTCTGTTCAACAAATCTTTGAAGTTGGAAGACGTTCCTGTGCCGTAGACAATTAAAGAACTATCCTTCATTCTTCCTATCATATCCATATTTATCATTGTGATTGCATCTTCAACTGGGAAGGGTAAATTATTTACAAGATAATTTGAGCCAAGCAATCCGAGTTCTTCACCTGAGAAAGTAAAGAAGGCAATGCTTCTTTTTACTTTGTCTTTTTGTGAAGCGAATTTTTCAGCCAGCTCAATAACTCCTGCTGTTCCAGATGCATTATCATCTGCACCATTATGTATTTGCGGTTCACCACCGCGATAAAGTGAGCCTTCGCTTCCCATTCCGAGATGATCGAAATGTGCGCCAATAATGAGCCATTCCTTCTTCAGTTCAGGATCAGCGCCTTCCAAATATCCGCCAACATTCCAGCTTATTGCTTCAACTTCTTTTATTTCTGTAGAGATATTCGCGAAGGAATTTTTCAGCTCAAAAGAGTCAGGTTGCTTTGTTTCAATAATTTTATCATTAATCTCTTTCAAATTTATTCCTTCTGATTCAAGTATCTTTTCGATGATATCTCGTTTGATATTTAATACAGCAAAATCTGAAATTGAACCACCTCTATCGTAAGTGAATTCAATCAAATCATCCTCTTGCTTATTTTCATCATAAGGATTGATAAAAATAATTCCACTTGCCCCTTTGTCTCTTGCAACGGAAGCTTTCTTTCTCAATGGTGAAAATGTATCGAATTCGGAATGAGGAGTTTTTGGCTCTGGAGTGTTGCGCAAAACTATTACGACTTTGTCTTTAACATCAACACCATCGTAATCATCATATTTAAGATCAGGAGCCGATATTCCGTATCCAGCAAAAACTAATTTGGCATCAATTGTTTTATTGCCTGAGAAAGGTGCTGTAATATATTCCTCACGAAGTTTGGGGCTTATTTTATTTTCTCCAAAAGAAATAGTTAAACTGTTTTTATCTGACAATTCAATCGTTTTTATGAAAGGAAATTCCTGCAGATAACTTCCATTGAAGATTGGTTCTAATCCATATTCTTTGAATTCGTTGGTAATATAGTCTGCAGCTTCTTTTATTTCTTCAGTTCCGCTGTCCCTTCCTTTAAGTTCGTCTGAAGCGAAATAACTAATGTGCTGCTTTATTTCTTCCAAGGTTATATCAGGATTATCTACCTGCTGGCAGAAAGTAGTAAAACTTATAAAAGAAAATATTAATAAATTAAATATTAAATTTGATTTAAACATTGTAATCTCCCTGTAAAAATTATTCCATTTTTTTTAGAATCAGTCATTCCAATCGGCAATAAAAACATTTGTATCGCCTTCTTTTTTATTAAACCTGTTAGAGCAAAACACCAGATGTTTTCCATCCTTTGTAAACATTGGGAATCCATCAAATGTTTCGTTAAAAGTGATCTGTTCTAATCCTGTTCCATCAATATTGATTAGATAGAGATCAAAGTTCCTTCCGTTTTTACTATTTACATTTGAAGAGAAAATTATTCTTTTTCCATCAGGATGAAAAAAAGGTGCAAAGCTTGCTTTACCAAAATTTGTAATTTGATGGATATCCGTTCCATCAGAATTCATAACGTAAATTTCTAAAATTGAAGGTCGGAACATTCCGTTTTGTGCCAGGTCCTCGTAATCCTTCAGTTCGTCTTGAGTTTTTGGTCTGCTTGCACGAAATACTAACTTGCTTCCATCCTGAGAGAAGAATGCCCCGCCATCGTAACCTTTTTGAAAAGTTAATCTTTTTTGATTTGATCCATCGAGATTCATTGTATAAAGTTCAGGATCTCCATCTCTAGTAGATGTAAATACAATTTTATCTCCTTTTGGAGAGACTGTTGCCTCCGCATCATATTTTCCAGAGAAAGTTAATTGCGTAACATCACTGCCATCAGAGTTTGCTGAAAAGATATCAAATGAATCGTATAGCTGCCAGACATATCCTTTTGAGCGATCTGGTGGGGGAGGGCAATTTTCATCAGCTAAATGTGTAGAGGCGTAGATTATTTTTTCATCACCAGGTAAAAAGTAAGCGCAGGTTGTTCTTCCTTTGCCTGTTGATACCAATTGCTTTTTGCTTCCATTCAGATTCATCGTAAAAATCTGATCACACTTAAATTCTCCTGCTGTTGCCTGGTAAATTAATTTCTTTTCATCAAATGAAAGATAAGCTTCTGCGTTTTCTCCTCCGTCAGTTAGCATTCTTATGTTGCTTAGGTGTTTTTCTCCGTCAAATATATAAGTATCAGACTGTGCAAGTGCGGAGGTATAAAAGAATAGGGATATAAGTACATAAGAAACCAATTTCATTTAAAAACTCCTCTTGATACTATCAATTTAATTTTCCTTTTAATAAATGCTTAATCAAAAACTCAAATCTCAAATTTTATACAGTAATGTTCATAGATAATTCTATCACTTTATACCTTATACCATTATACACATCTACTCGGGAACGTGGACTAAAAAATATTTTTTTGCTGACTTACCAATTGAAACAGCCTCCTTCATAGTCATGTGCATTTCATCGGGTGTATCCTCATCGTGTCCCGCTTCGATTATTGCCAGGTCTGCATTTCTGGCATGCTTAACGAGTGCGTCGCAATAAGCTGTATCACCCCCATAACAAATTTTCTTTCCATTAAAAATAAAATTATAACCAAGAGCCGGTACCTGTCTTGTTTTATTTGATGATATATATTCTTTATGAATTACGGGGAAAGGTTTAACTCTGGTTTTATTTGCTACAAAGCTGTTCATCCTTTTTATCGGTTTTAATTTAATCTTATAAGTTATTGAGTGCGAATAAACTTTTACAAATGCGTTGTATATGCTTTCAATTTCTACACAGCCATCAGGGTAATGAATATTTAATGGAGTTTTTTTCTGCATCACTCTCAGGTAAGTGAAGAGTGACCAAACACCTCCAAGATGATCATGATGTCCGTGAGTAATAAAAATATCAGAAATGTTCAATAGATTCTTTACCCCAATTTCTTTATTAAGGTCTCTAAGGATTCCATCGCCAGGATCTATTACTAAGTGAGCTTTCCCGGCTTTTAATAATATCCCTGTCGCAACATTTGGAATTGAACAGAAGATTTTAATTGAGAAATTTTTTGATTGCCAGTTAAGAGGGTATTTTTGCTCTATCATTTTTCTCTATAGTGTTTGCATTTTTTCGGGTCTTTGCATCGACCGAAGATGTTGAAAGAATAACTTTCAAAATTAAATCCCAGCTTTTCACTAATTTCTTCTGGAAGTAATTTTATCCCTGGGTCGGAGAACTCAATTATCTTTCCGCAATCAACACAAATAAGATGATCGTGAACCTGTTTCTTAAAGCTACTTTCATATCGCGTTATATTATCACCAAAATGACGCTTTGATAGCAACTCACACTGAGCAAGCAGCTCAAGGGTTTTGTAAACTGTTGCCCTTGAAACACTCGATTTAGCGTTCTTCATAATGATATAAAGATCATCTGCTCCAAAATGACCTTCATAATTAATTGCAGCTTCCAAAACTTCAAATCTCTCAGGTGTTATCCTGTTTTTACCTGACTTCAGGAAGTTTCTAAATATATCTTCAGCTTGTTTGTTTTTCAACTTATATTGACCTGCTTATATATCAAAAATATAACTGCTGGATAGTAATAGCAACACAAAGTTAGCAACATGTTTGGTAACTTTTTCATTGGATTCCCAAAAACCTTAGACCATTAACTGTGATGAAAGTCATAAAATATGCTAATGATGTGAAAATTACTACCTGGAGTATAGGAATTTTCCAACCGCCAGTTTCCTTTTTTGAAACCGCAACTGTCGATAGACATTGAAGAGCAAAGACAAAGAAAATAATTAATCCAACAGTTGTCGCAACTGTAAATAATTTTTCACCCGTGGCTTCAATCCTTGCATCTCTGAGTGAGTTAAGTAATGTATTCTGAGCTTCATCATCTTCGGAGGTAACTTTAAAAGTTAAAGCAAGGGATGAGACAAACACTTCTCTGGCAGCAAAAGCTGAAATAAGAGATACTCCAATTCTCCAATCCATTCCAATTGGTGACATCATAGGTTGTATTAATTTTCCTAATTCCGAAGCATAAGAACTCTCCAGCCTTTCTGCACGCTCAACATTTTGTTTTTGCTTGAAGGTTAATCCACTAGTTTCAACTTCAGGATTGATATTCGGAAAGTAAGTTAAAAACCATAATACAAGAGAGAAACCCAGAATGATTGGTCCAGCCCTGAGAATATATTGCTTTGAGCTATTATAAGTATGACTAATTACAGAACTTAGTTTTGGAATTCTATAAGTTGGCAACTCAAGAATAAATGAAGAGGATTCTTCTGAAGTAAAAATTCTCCTTCTAAATTTATTGATTAAGAATGCTACCGAAACAGAAGTAAGCAGACTAAATAAATAAATCGCTCCTAAAATAATTCCTCCTATCCAGCTACTATTTTTGGGGATAAGATAAGCAATCAACAGAGCGTAAACAGGAAGTCTTGCACTGCAACTCATAAGAGGGATAATGAATATTGTTAGAAGTCTTTCTCTCCTGTTCGGAATCGTTCTGGCAGCAATAATTGCAGGAATGGCACAGGCATAACCTGAGATCATCGGTACAAAAGATCTTCCGTTCAACCCAATTTTGGATAATGGTCTATCGATCAACATAGCCCCTCTGGCAAGGTAACCTGAGTCTTCTAACAAACCGAGTATCAGGAAAAGTATAAGGATTTGAGGAACAAATACCAGAACTGATCCGGTACCGGATATCACTCCATCAGAAATTAAATAGGTGAACCATCCCGGATCAAAATTATTAACAACTAGAGAGTTCAAATTTGCAAAAAGTTCATCTACCAACATCATGAGTGGTTGTGCAAGCCAAAAAATACTTGTAAAAGTAAGGCCCATCACAATAAGAAAAATTAAAAATCCCCAAAACCTATGAAGCAGAATCCGGTCTATATTCAGTGTGATTTTATCCGGCGAAAATCTTTCGTCTGAAATATTATTATGAAGTATTTTTAACTCACTATTGGCAGAAACCAGATTGATTTTTTCTTCAGCTTTAATAGGCTCATAAACATTTTTTAAAATTTTTTCGATCTCTTGAAAGATTTCTATTGAACTTTTTTTGTTTTCAGATGAGCTATAAGAAAGTATTCTTTTTTTATCAAATTCATTAAGTCTCTCTAATTTGGAGTATATTGATTTTATTAAATTGTCCAGTCCAAGTTTTGATCTTCCATTTACTAAAACAACATCGCAGCCCAATTCCGAACTTAAATTACTTTCAGATACTTGCTGCCCCCTTTTAGTGAGTATGTCAGTCATTGTTAAG
>JBATIA010000436.1:0-8602 GCA_049667415.1 Ignavibacteriaceae bacterium | reverse complement strand
CGTGCTGGTTTAGGTATGGTTACCGGCTTTTTACAAATTATTCCAAATGCTAGAGTTGGGCATATTGGGCTTGAAAGGGATGAAAAAACGCTCCGTCCGAAACGTTATTACTTTAAGACGCCTAAGAATTTGAATAAGTCTGAAGTAATACTTCTCGATCCAATGCTGGCAACCGGTGGAAGTGCTTCTGAGGCAATTTCTTTTCTAAAAAAACGTAAAGCTAAAGATTTTGTTTTTGCATGTCTGCTCGCTGCACCTGAAGGGGTAAAAAAACTTTTAAACGACCATCCCGATGTATTGGTTTTTGGTGCTGCGCTCGATAGACAGCTAAATAGCAAAGGTTATATACTTCCCGGGTTAGGAGATGCAGGAGACCGAACTTTTGGTACGCTCTAATATTCTTCTTTTATTTTTCTTTATTCTGTTTCAGACCCAAGTTAATTCACAGGTATATCCTGATGAAAGGGTTGATTATCTATTAAGGGCAGGAATAACCAGCATTGTTGAACAGAACTACACCGGTGCACAAGTATTTTTTTATTCTCTTGACAAAGAATTTCCAGATCTCCCGCTCGGTAAGATATATTTAGCGGCAAATAAAATTGCTGAAGCTTTTGATTATGCTGAAGACTTTGATGAAGCTTTCATAATGAAAAATCTTGAAGAGGCAATAGAACAAGCAGAAGAATTAATAAATGCAAAGAATGACAGTATATGGTATCATTACTTTTACGCTCTTGCAGAGGGATATACTTCATATTTCCATGGAATGAATGAAAGCTGGTTTTCTGCTCTGTCTACAGGTATCAGTGCTATTTCAGAGTTTGAAAAAATGTTAGCTGCGGATCAAAATTTTTATGAAGCGTACATAGCAATTGGAACTTTTGAGTACTGGAAGAGCAGAAAAATGGAGTTTGTGAATTGGCTCCCGTTTAATAACGATACGAGGGAGATAGGAATTGATCGATTGATTGTAGCAATAGATTCTTCAAGTTACAATTCATACCTTGCCATAAATTCACTCATTTGGATTTATATCGATCAAAAAAATATGTAGCTGCAATTGATATTTCTAACCGGGCATTAATTGATTTTCCGAATTCAAGGACATTTAAATGGGGGATGGCAAGGGCGTATGAAGAAATAAACCCCAATAAAGCTATTGAACTGTATTTAGAAATTCTGAATTCCTATCCCACAAATAAAAAATATAATTACAAAAACGAAGTTGTACTGAAGCATATCATTGCTCAGCAATATGTTAAACTTGGTGATAAAGAGTCTGCGTTAAAATTTTGTAATGATATACTTTCTATAAAAAACCTTCCTGAAAAAACCGCGGATGAATTGACCGAGAGACTCGATCGTGTTAAATCATTAAAAAAGGAGCTAAGCAGGGATTACTGATATAATCTCCTACCTTCGTTTGACTTTAACATCTCATTAAAATGCAGTAAATTATTGCCGGAAAGTTGCTTAATTTATAGAAAGAGTTAATGAGCATAGAGAGCCCGAAACTACAGGAAATGTTAGCGGATCTTCTTGCCGTCTGCAAAAAAAATCTACCAAGAGTAAATGAAGATCTTATAACCAAAGCATTTAATTTTGCGATAGAAGCGCATAAACATGACTTAAGAGCCTCCGGTGAGCCTTACTTTTCTCACCCCTATGAAGTGGCAATGATAGTTGCCGAAGAATTTCCCCTCGATGACATTACAATTGTTGCTACACTTTTGCACGATGTGGTGGAGGATACGGATTTTGATTTGAATTTAATGGTGAAAGAATTCGGAAAAGAAGTTACTGAAATTGTTGACGGCGTTACAAAAATAAGCGGCATCTTTAAAGGACAGGACATAACCAAAGCTGAAAATTATCGTAAGATGCTTCTCTCTATGGTTAAGGATGTTAGGGTGATACTCGTAAAGTTTGCTGACAGGCTTCACAATATGCGTACGCTTGAATTTGTCAGCCCTGACAAGCAAAAAAGAATAGCACAGGAAACACTTGAAATTTATGCACCATTTGCAAACAGGTTTGGTCTAGCAAGGGTTAAATGGGAACTGGAAGATCTTTCTTTTAAATATCTTAATAAGGAGATGTATGAAGATCTGGTTCGAAAAGTAAAGAGTTCACGAAAGGAAAGAGAATCATATATAAAAAAGTTTTCAGATCCTCTCAAAAAGAAATTAGATGAATACAATCTTAAATATGAGATGGGAGGAAGACCGAAACACTTCTACAGCATTTATAAAAAAATGATTAAGCGAAATAAACCTTATGAAGAGATCTACGATCTGTTTGCTGTTAGAATTATTATTGATACTGAAAATTCAAATGACTGTTATACAACGCTGGGAATAGTAAACCAAATGTATCTTCCGGTACCTGATAGATTTAAAGATTATATATCAATTCCAAAGAATAATAATTACCAATCAATACATACTACTGTTATTGGGCCTGAAGGTAGACTTATGGAAGTCCAGATTAGAACAAAGAAAATGCACGAAATTGCAGAACGTGGCTTAGCAGCGCACTGGAAATATAAAGAAGACAAGTCCACGACGGATAAGGACCTGGAAAACTGGCTGGACTGGATGAGAGATATTTTTGAGGGTGCAGGTAAAGATGAAACCCGAAGGGAGATTCTTGAAGATTTTAAATTAAATCTTTACCAGGATGAAATTTATATTTTCACACCAAAAGGTGAATTGAGAAGACTTCCAATTGATTCTACCCCTGTCGATTTTGCTTTTGAGATTCACAGTAATGTTGGGTATCAGTGCATTGGTGCAAAGATAAACGGAAAGATTGTTCCTCTTGACACACCATTACATAGCGGAGATCAGGTGGAAATTATAACCTCTAAGAATCAACATCCAAATAAGAACTGGTTGAAATTTGTTAAGACCCAGAAAGCAAAATCAGCAATCAGAAAATGGATGAATAAAGAAGAGGAAAAAATTGTTAAAGCTGGAAAAGAAATCTGGAATAAGAAGGTTAAAAAATTAAAACTCTCATTTACAACCAGTGATATTTCTAAAATTGCAAGAAAGTTTAAGTACGAAAACAACTCGCAATTTTTTGAAGCGATTGCCCAGGGTAATATTAATCTTAATAAAATCCTGATTGATACTAAAGAAAAAACATCTGAAGATCAGGAAAAGTTGCTTGAATTTGAAAAATTTGCTGACATAGCGCGAAAAGATGCTGGGGGAATATTAGTTGACGGTAAAGCCTCTGGGATTATGTACTCGTATGCAAAATGCTGTAACCCTATTCCAGGTGATCCTGTTATAGGTTACATAACAGTTGGTGAGGGAATAAAAATTCACAGGAAGACCTGTAGCAATTTAATTAATCTTTCGAAAATTGATGCTGATAAATTGGTGGCAGTGCAATGGCCCGGAACAGATGGAACGCTTTTCGTGGCCGGACTAACTGTTAAAGGTGAAGATAGTCCTGGTATTCTTAACGATATTGCACATACAATAGTTACTTATAAAAGTACGAACATAAAATCAATCAACATAAATACTAATGATTCAACTTTTGAAGGTTCTGTCTCAGTTTATGTTAGCAATTTGGAGCATCTTAATAACTTGATTGAAAGATTGAAAAAATTAAAAGGTCTTTACAAAGTTGAAAGATTTGAGGGCAGCTAAATAGTATTGGAGCAATCAGGTAAAGAATTCCGTATAATGGGGATTGATTACGGTGAAAAGCGCATTGGGATCGCGCTTAGTGATCCCTTATTTACTTTTGCATATCCATTTAATACACTTCAAAATGATGAATCATTTTTAAGCTGTCTTTCAAAAATCATCGTTGAAAAAAAAATAATAAAAATTATTCTTGGATTGCCTTCATCCGGTTTTAAATCATCAGGCGAATTAGCCAAAAAGGTGATTAAATTAAAAGCAGAAATTGAAAAAGAGAATAAGATTGATGTTGTACTCTGGGATGAAGAATATTCATCGGTTATTGCAAAAGAAAAAATAGTTGAATCCGGTTATAAAAAATCAAAAAGAAGAAAGAAAGATTTACTAGACCGACATGCGGCTGCAGTTATTTTGCAGGAGTTTTTGGATTCAAAATAAATCAAGGATCTTTTAAAAGTATTTATTAAGTGATTCAACTAACTCTTAATA
Source organism: Ignavibacteriaceae bacterium (assembly GCA_049667415.1). Classification (GTDB taxonomy): domain Bacteria; phylum Bacteroidota; class Ignavibacteria; order Ignavibacteriales; family Ignavibacteriaceae; genus IGN2. Next base: position 4,448 of record JBATIA010000436.1, on the reverse strand, counting down.
ATTAAAAAAATTATCTTTCAGAATGTTTGACATTAACATTCCAAAAAGCTATTTTTTCAGGCATAAATCAATCAATTGGGAGCATTTCTATGTCAGCATTGTCACTTGACGCACTTGGAATGGTGGAAACCAAAGGTTTGGTTGGTTCCATCGAAGCTGCGGACGCAATGGTTAAAGCAGCAAAAGTAGAATTAATTGGAAAGGAAACTATTGGCGGTGGTTACGTTACTGTAATGGTTCGTGGTGATGTGGGAGCAGTAAAAGCTGCTACTGATGCCGGTGCGGCAGCAGCACAAAGAGTTGGTGAACTTGTTTCAGTTCACGTAATTCCTCGTCCTCATTCAGATGTTGAAATGATACTTCCAAAAAGATCTAAGTAGAAATTTATATGGCTGATAGAGCTTTGGGTATGGTCGAGACCCGGGGATTAGTAGCCTCTATTGAAGCTGCTGATGCCATGGTTAAAGCAGCAAGGGTAAAACTCCTCAGCAAGGAAAAGGTTCAGGGAGGGCTTGTTACCATTCTTGTTGTTGGAGAAACTGCTGCAGTTAAATCTGCAGTCGATGCAGGAGCAGCAGCAGCACAAAGAGTTGGTGAGTTAATTTCAACACATATTATTCCGAGACCTGATGACCAGATTGACGATATAATCAATGGCGTGGAAGTTTACGAAAAAGAAAGGAAGTCGGTTTCAAAAATCACTTTGGAAAAGGAACCTGAACGGAGAACCAGAACTCGCAAAGTTAAAGATATTGAAATTAAGAAAGAGGAGATTAAACCGATCCCCAAAACTTCCTCTTCATCTACTATAAAGAGGTTAAAACAGGAAGCGTTGGGAGAAGTCTCTTCCCCGGAGGAAGTTTTACCTGCCAGATCAACCGCAAAACTAGGTTTTACAATGCAAGAACTTGAAGTTATGAATGTACATCAACTTAGAAGGTTTGCCAGGGATGTTAAAGAATTCCCGATAAAAGGCAGGGAAATTTCACGCGCTAACAGAGGTGAACTTCTGGATTTATTCAAAGCACTTCTTAAGTAGCTACGTATTAATTTTTGTCTTCAAAGTAATTCTACAGTAATGCTTATATTAATAGTGTGAGTAAAAAACTAAATATCTTTTTAGCTTCAATAATCTTTTCAATTGTTTTATGGGGGTCCATTTCACTTTCCGAATTTTACTACACGAACATAGATGTGAAGTTGTCATTGGTAAATCTTCCAAATGGGTATTCAACCGGATCAACACTTCCTGATAAAGTAAAGCTTAGAGTAAAAGGTCAGGGGTGGAGACTTGTCTCATTGAATGTTGGACCCGAAGCAGAATATTTCGTTTCAGTTAATAATGATAGCGGTTCACAAGTTATTAGTCTGTACGATTTTCTTGAAAGTAATAGATGGCTTCTTTCAGATGTTGATATTATTAGTATTCAACCGGACTCTTTAAGATTTTATGTTGAAAGAATAATATCTAAAAAGTTATCAATCAAGCTTGACTTAGATTTGGAATTTAAACCTGGTTATGATTTAGCATCGGATATCTTACTCAATCCTGATTCTGTAATGGCTTTCGGTCCGGTAAGTTTCCTAAAGACTATGAAGGAAATTAGAACAAAGATCAAGCCCCTGGGTCCCCTTGATTCCAAAACCGAGACTGAAGTTGGCTTACCAATAATAAATGGGTTTACCTTTGATGCAAACCAGATCGAGGTGACGATTGATGTTCAAAAAATAGTTGACAAGCAATTTGACAATATCCCGGTGGAAGTTTTAAACATTCCACAAGGTAAAGAGGTTGTCCTCCTACCCAATAAGATTGCATTAAATATAAGGGGAGGAATCGAAATTCTTGGCAAGTTGGATGAAAAACAGTTCCGTGCTTATGTTTATTATAATGAGCTTGTTCAGGATACAACAGGTAGTGTTACACCCAAATTTGAAATGTTAATAAATGTAACCCTCCAGTATTTTAAACCGGAAAGATTACGATACATAATCAGATCATTTTAAGCGCCCTGGATTCCCCAAAGGTTTTAATTCAGTAAAAAGTTTATCTATATTAAGACATAAAATTTCAATTCAATAATGGTAGAAAAATATGTTTATTTCGTTTGAAGGAATAGATTTTTCAGGGAAATCGACACAAATAGAGTTGCTAAAGGATTTTCTTATCGAAAACAATAAAAAAGTCGAAATTATAAGAGAACCTGGTGGTACTGATATATCTGAAAAAGTAAGAAATATACTCCTTGATAATAAAAATCAGAAAATGTTTGCCGAGGCTGAACTACTTTTATTTTCTGCCAGCCGGGCACAACTAGTACGGGAAAAAATTCGTCCTTACCTTCAAAAGGGAATTTATGTAATTTCGGACCGTTTCCATGACTCTTCTACTGCATATCAAGGCTATGGAAGAGGAATTCCTTTGGAGGTTGTAAAGAATATCCACGATCTTGCGATAGGCGATACAATTCCTGATCTAACATTTTTTATTGATATCCCTGTTGGAATAGCAAATGAAAGAAGGAAGAAAAAATCAAAAGGTAAACTGGATAGGATTGAACTGGCAGATATTGAGTTTTATAACCGGGTGAGGAACGGCTATCTTGAGATTGCCAAACAGGAAGAGAGATTTAAGGTTATTGATGGAACTCAGACAATCGAAACAATACAAAATCAAATTTTTTCAGAATTAGAATTGGTTAACCGGAGGTAGTGTTAAATATGAAAAAGAAGTTTAAATGGTTTCTTGTATTAATAGTTATAGCAGTTTTTGTTACCGGATTCTATCCGGGAAAGGGAGATATATATTTTGAAATCTCTAAGAATTTAGATTTACTTGGCAAGGTCTACAAGGAAATTTCATTTAATTATGTCGATGAAGTTGACCCCGAAAAGTTTTTACGAGCTGGCATCCAGGGAATGCTTTCCTCACTTGACCCTTACACAATTTTTGTTGATGAGAAAAAAATTGAAGATATTGATTTAATTACAAGCGGTAAATATGGCGGAGTGGGAATATCCATTGGAATTCGTGGCAACGAAGTAACCGTTGTGGAGGTAATGAATGGCTATGCAGCGCAGAGGCAAGGAATAAAAATTGGCGACATGATAATTGAAGCCGGTGGAACAGTTATAACTTCTGATAATATTGACGAAGTTTCTTCTTTGGTTAAAGGAGAACCGGGAACCACAGTAGAACTTAAAGTTGTTAGAAACGAATTAAGAGATACATTGATGTTTGACCTGGTAAGAGAAGAGGTAATAGTTAAAAATGTAACGTACTCCGGATTTTATCCTGATAATAGTAATAATGTGTATTTAAAGCTTTCAAATTTTAGCAGGGCTGCAAGCGATGAAATTAAAAAGATTTTAAAAGAACTTAAGGAACAAAAGCAAATAAACTCTGTCATTCTTGACCTTCGCGGGAATCCAGGTGGGTTGCTTGATATAGCAGTTGATATTTGTGATAAATTTTTAGCACCGGATCAGCTGGTTGTTTCAACTCGTGGAAGAGATGTTAACAGTGAAAAGAAATATTTCTCTAAAGAAGAACCAATATTAAGTAGTGATGTAAAGATCATTATTCTGGTTAATGGTGGTAGTGCATCAGCATCAGAAATTGTGGCAGGCGCCCTGCAGGATCACGATCGTGCTGTAATTCTTGGTACTAAATCTTTTGGTAAAGGATTAGTCCAGACAATTACACCTCTTAGTTATAATACTTCACTTAAAATTACAACCGCAAAATATTATACGCCAAGCGGTAGATGCATTCAGAGAATAGATTACTCAGAGGGTAGCGAAGTTATTCAGGATCCTAATCCGGTCTCAGAACAAAAATTCCTAACGGATAACAACAGAGAAGTATATTCAAAAGGTGGTATTACACCGGATACAACTGTAGAATTTAGCATCGATGGAGAACTTACAAAAGATCTTCTTGCTAAAGGTTATTTCTTCAAATTTGCAAATAATTATATTTATAACCATCCTGAAGTCGACTACTTTAGTATAGATGATGCTATGCTATTTAATGAGCTTAAAGAATATCTTAAAAATGAAGAATTCGTATATAAGTCTCAGGCAGAGATTGAGATTGACAACCTTATAAAAGGTGCCACTGATAATGATGAAATAAAGAGCGAACTTCTGAATATAAAGAATGAATTAGCACAGTTGTTCGATAAGGAGTTTCTGATTTATAAGAACGAAATTATTAGGGAAACTAAATCAGAACTTGCGGCTCGTTACCTGGGAATGGAAGGTAGAATACTGGAACAATTGAATTATGACAAACAAGTTCAGGCTGCTTTAGGTATTTTTTCACGAAATGATATATACAATAATCTTCTGAACATTCGTTGAGTGTTTTAACACTACTAGCAATACTCTTACTAATTGGTTTTTTTGCCGGAATATTAATTGGTATGCTGGGTATAGGTGGTGGG
>JBATIA010000435.1:0-3674 GCA_049667415.1 Ignavibacteriaceae bacterium | reverse complement strand
GATTTACGTTTCTGTGACAGCATCTGTCTTCCAATGCGGTAATGCTGTTATCAGGATTGCGGAATAGAATTATTTCCTCACCGAGGATTTTATATTTTCTTATTTCGTTCGTCAGTTCATCGGAAGGACAAACCAGGTACCATTTATTTGTTAACATTTACAACACCGTTTTTTCTTTTTAAAAATTGACAAAGACCCTTATTACATTTTTTCTTTGTCACTCTGAATGGAGTGAAGCGAAATGAAGAATCTGAGTTATAGATCCTTCACTCCGTTCAGGATGACTATTGCTTGAACGTCATTCTGAATGAAGCGAAGCGGAATGAAGAATCTCAAACGCCCCATTCTTCACTTAAATCATTCCATTCAGGATTCATTGATTCAATTAAATCAATCTTCTTTTTTCTCAACCATCCCTTTATTTGCTTTTCTCTTTTGATAGCTGATTCAATATCATTGAATACTTCAAAGTAAATAACTTTAGTAATATTGTATTTTGATGTAAATCCCTCGATCATCTGATTCTTATGCTCATAAACTCTTCTTTGCAGATTATTTGTAACGCCAACATATAAAGTCTTCGATTTGTTGGTCATTATATAAACGTAGAATTGTTTCATTACTACTTTTTATAAATAATTTTTTATTTAGATTTTTCGCTTCGCTCAGAATGAATAATACTCTTTGCCTTGTCATTCTGAGGGAGTAAAACGACCGAAGAATCTCTCCCAGATCCTTCACTTCGTTCAGGATGACGCATCAGAATTTTTCAGCATTCTTATATAAAGACTCGTGTTCATCCAGAGTAAAGATATCCCGTAGAAAAAATCTTCAACCGGAATAGTGATAATTCTGAAATCAAGTTGATATCCAACTCCATAAGTAACAACCGGACGCCAGGTTAAATATCCGTTAAATATCAACGTAAAAATAACGATAAGCAGAAGGTAAAAATAGAACCTTCTGTCAAAAAGTAAATTAGTTTTCAGAAATCGATCAACAAGATTTGCAAGAAAAATAAAAGACAAAGTTAATCCTGTGTATTGCTTTCCGATTGAGAAGAAATAAATTCCCGCAGGCAAAGCAAGGTAAAGAAGAAGCCTGAGCCATTGCATATTAATTTGTTTTTCATTTGCTCTTCTGATTATCATCTCCCACGTGAACAAACAGGCAAACGGTACGGTTATAAAAAATAAAATTTCTTCGATGGGGAGATTTATGATTTTTATTCCAGATACATATTCAGGATTGAAATGCCAGTGTGTTCCTGTTACGAACACATCCCACAATAAAAACGGAATCGCCGGGATAGTAATCGCAATTAACATCGGCTTCAGATGATTCCAAATGTAGCAGCATTTCAGCGAGCCGAAAAAAGCTGGACCGCTGATGACGATAGCGTTAAATATGAGATACTCGTAATTCATTAAGAAAAGAATTTTTTATAAATCAGAGAGTAAAAAATAATGCTATAAAAAATAAGAACTGCATAATAAAATAGTATCCGGGAACTTCATCATTTATCCTGACCTTCAATAGTGTAAACAGAATTGCTGAAAAGGTTCCGATTACAAACCAGGCAAGATAATTTTGAAGAGGAATGTTTCCACCTTCCCAGCTCCAGTAATTCAACCCGATCGCTACAGGCTCTAATATAAAATCAAAAGCAACTGCTAAAAGTCCCGCAAAAAAAGGCAGCAGGATTTTACTCTTCGTTAATCTTGATGAGATAATAGTCGTTCCGAGAATAATCAAAGCCCAGTTTATTCCGATGAGAAGAGGAACTTCTAATAACTTCGGACCAAGAACGTTGCCATACGAATAGCTGCCGAATATCATTCCAGTTTTTACCCCCACAGCTTCAAGCAGGAAGGTCAATATGAAAGTAAGAACAAACCAGTAATAAAAGTTTCTGTTTACCCTGCTGAAGAAAGTAAAGAACACCACCACCGATGTTAAACTCAGTGTAAATGGAGTCAGTAATAGCATAATATTTCGTGTAAAGGAAATTGTGTGCCCAATTATACCTACCGAAAATATCAGCATCAGTAAAATAATTACTGACTTTTCTTTTATATATATCTTCCCTTCCATTTTAACTTTTTTGATTTTGTCCTGTAAACCGAATTCACGCCAATAGCCAGCATAATTAAAATCTGGATCGGGTGTAAAAATATATTGATTATAAAATTTTGCCTGCTCGGGATGGAAATAAACAATCTTCCCGTTAGAATAATTAAAACAATTATTAGGTAAGATGGGTTCATAAAAATCAGGGTAAAAGGCAGTAAAAATGCAAGAAAGAGAATTATCAACTGAAAAAAGAACAGAATTGCAGGAATATTAAACCCGGGAAAGAAGTTTTTTGAAAAGCCATTGAAGGCTTCTGTGAACCCCTCATACATCCTGCACGAAATTGAACTTCCACCCAAAAAAGTTTTCAGTTTAAAACCAGCCTTTTTTACTTCACGCGCAATCTCCATGTCTTCAACCACCCTGTCGGCGAAAGCTGAGTGCCCGCCAATTTTTTCATAAGTGTTTTTGGCAATAAAAAGAAACTGTCCGTTTGCGGCAACAAAAGATTTGTTCGGTGAGGAATAAACTTTTTTGAGAGGCAAAAAAGCCAGCAGCAAAAAGTTCATCAAGGGAACTACGAGCCATTCACCAAAAGATTTTACTAACTGAGTGGGAAAACAAGTTATCATCTGCAAACCGTATTTGTTCTGGTAGTAAACGCATGACTCAAGCACATTTGGTTTTACTTTTACATCAGCATCGAGAAATAGAAAATATTCGCCCCGGGCCTCCTGAGAAAGCTGATGACAAGCCCAGTTTTTTCCGAGCCAGCCATCTGGAAGCGGTTTCCCCCGAATTAATTTTATAGCAGAAGCAAGGTTGTTTAACGATTTTTTTTCTGAAATAACTTTTGCCGTATTGTCTTCTGAATCATCATCCAGAATGATAAGCTCAAAATTTTTGTATGTCTGTTTTGTGAGATCCTCAATGATGTTCCCGATGTTTTTTTCTTCATTTCTTGCCGGAATTAATACTGATATAAAAGGCTCATTAGTTGATTCATTTTTTCTATTTGCGAACTTCGGTGCAGTGAATAAATTAAAAGCCGAAATAAGGGTGCTAAGCGCAACGATAATTAAAGCAAAATAAAAAAGTAATTCAAGCATCATTTCGGCTGCCCTTGAAGATATCCTTAACAAAGTTCTTTTTGAAAGCTGCTTCGTTCAGCGCTTCAATGTTCCCAACAAATTCATTTTCAAAAATGCTGAAGTCATTAATTACTTCGATGGGACTAATGATTCTTCCTGATCTGAAAACCATAGCAGGTTTTTTTTCATTATAGTGTTGAATCTTAAAAGCGACGGGCAGAACAATGCATTTATCAATTGAATTCTTCAGGAATAGCTGAAGTCCCTTTTTCAGGTTCATAGGTCTTTGATCAAATGGTTCTATTTCTCCTTGCGGATAAAAGGCGAGAGCGTTATCCGGATGACTCAGAATTTTGCTTGTGTAATTTACCGATTCCGAAATACTTTTGGGTTTTTCCTGATTTATAGAATAAGCACCGACATGTTTAAAGAACCAGTATCTCTCAAGCTGTTTTTGCAGCATCATAACATATAATTTTCTTTTCGTGGTCTTCTTGTTCAGTTGATGAA
>JBATIA010000434.1:0-1817 GCA_049667415.1 Ignavibacteriaceae bacterium | reverse complement strand
GCTTGAGCCTTACATAAAATCGGGCAAACACATTCAAAAGGAATAGAAGAGTTTTGTTTTTTTTTATAATTCAGGGTAAAATTTAAGCTAATTATTTAAAGAGAATGTAGATTTAGTAGTTTGTTCAGCCAGCTTAAAAATGTCAAGTGTTTTTATAGAAGTTGCAATTAGGTCGTTAAAAAATAGTGATCAAGAATTTCACTCATAGTTTAATATTCATTTTATTTTTTTTACTATTTCGTTGCGGTGAAGCAAATTACATCCTCAATGAAGAAACACCACCGATTTTGAAAGGGTTCTTTGGGTTTAGATGGACAACTCCGATGGGAATTGTCGATTCTGAATTTCCAAAACTGACAGGTGCAAAAACTCAATCAAATTTAAATCGATATAACACATCGAACTTTTCTGATGCATATTTTCTTGGCGAATTAACCACCTTATGTCGATTTACTTTCTCTGAATCTGGTTTAAGATCTGTGAAGATTATTTTCAATACAAATCATCTAACTTATGATGCAGAATTATTCGAGTTAAAAGAAAAATTAGCTAATGTTTATGGTGAACCAGTAGAGTTACTTGGTATTGTAGATTATCCCACACTCCCAGAATATTTAGTACGATACTCCTGGATTGAAGGCAGATTGAATATTACTCTAAATTTAGATTATACATTAGAAATAAATGCATATGGAATTAGCCCCTTGCTCGGACCGATTTTTAATCTAAAATAATTTTTATTTTGTATTTTCGTGAAAAGATTGAACTATTTTAAAAGCGAAATAAAAGGTTTACATTATTTCATCAATACCATCTTTTTAGTTTCCACAAAATTTTCAGTTTTTATCTGATAAAAATAAACACCGCTGGTTATCGTAGGACTGGAGTCCTGCGTTACGTTAAATTCAACCTCATATTCACCCCCAGATTTTACTTCATCGACTAAAGTTGCAACTTCATTTCCAAGAACATCATAAACTTTTAATGTTACATTTGACATTTCACGTTTGACATTTGACGGAATAGTGAATTTAATTTTCGTTGTAGGATTAAATGGATTCGGGTAGTTTTGATAAAGAGCAAATCCTTTTGGCGCCATATTTTCCTTTTCAACAATCACTGGCAGATCAATTACTGTCACAATAAAGTTTTCCCCAAAATTCCATTGATCAAGGTATGTTGGAATACCATCACCGTTGCAACTGTTACCTGTGGCATATAATGTATCAGACATAGTTGAATCAGGAGCTATATAATTAAATAACCAGTAAGCTTCACCATCTAAAAACGGAAACGGAAAGGAATGCGTTAATTCTTCACGCAATGTAGCGGTATTTAATTCGAGATGAGTTAATGAATCCAAAGAGCTAAGTTCTCCTGAATAAGCAGCGAGATTAAACCCCCCGACTTCTGCTGGTCCTCCAAAAATTGAAATTTTAAATTGAGCTGTATCACTCGTAAAAACAGAATCCGGTCCTTCTATTAAAACAACTACTGAATCAGTTGGTTCTATCCAATGGCATGCGCATCCAACACCGCCATCTAATTTTGTTAGACCTACTATACCATTCATTTCATCTATGTTGGCATAAATAATTATTGATAAGAAAACACTAACGATTAGTAAATTTATTTTCATAACTAACTCTGATTTAAAGATGCTCTCTTTTTCAGGAAATGTATTTAAATTTTTGCAAGCTCAAGTTGGTCGTAATTAATTTTTGGTTTATAGTATGGAGTAAAAAAAGTTGTTCGCCAGAAGAACATACTAAAAAAGAAGAGTTGATTGTTGAAAACAAAATCAGGAATTATATGAT
>JBATIA010000433.1:0-4099 GCA_049667415.1 Ignavibacteriaceae bacterium | reverse complement strand
ACTATAACAACTACGTTTGCACTATTCCCTATTCCATCTTCCATTTTCCTTCTTCCAAATCAAGCTACTCTTTCCAACCTTCTCGACCAATTAAAGGAACAAAAGCAAATTGAGGAATTTCCTCCATCTCAAATTCATCAGGTGCAGTTTTAGTGAGCACCTTAAGCGTCTGTGAACTCATATTTCCGACAGGTATTACCATCCGACCATTAATTGCTAATTGTTTTTTTAAAGTTTCCGGTATCCCGGGTGAACCTGCAGTTACTATTATTTTATCGTATGGTGCATACGAATCCCAACCCATTGAACCATCACCGCATCTGCAATGAACTCTAATACTAAGCTTCTCAAATCTTTTAAGAACCTCGTTGTAAATATCAATATGTCTTTCAATGCTATAAACTTTAGCACCCATTTCATAAAGCAGCGCAGCTTGATAGCCCGAACCGGTACCAATCTCAAGGGCTTTATCTCCTTTATTCACCTTTAAAGCTTCTGTCATAATCGCAATAGTATAGGGCTGAGAAATAGTCTGCCCGTACCCAATGGGCAATGCAATATCATTATAAGAATGTTGTCTAACTCCCGAAGGAATAAATTTCTCCCGCTCGACTTTGAGCATAGCTTGTAAAAAGCGTTCATCCGTAATTCCCTTTAACCTTAAGCTTTCTACAAGTTCAAATCTTTGTTGTTTGTATATCATCTTGGATTTTGAAGCGAAATCAAATAATATTATCTAATGTATTAAATTGTAACAGATAATATAATTATTCGAGGTGTGTTTTTTTTTATTCAAGAGTTGATTTTTTGTAAATTTTTCTTAATTATAGCATAAGAATTTTATTAAAATTCATATCTATCTGCTAGGGTTAGCTCTAATTATCGAAAATTTTACTTATTCGAGGATAAATTATAGAGTGAAAAAACATTTCTTAAATTCATCATTCATAACTTGTTTCCAATGATAGGATTAAAAACTTTAAATAGTATATTGTTCTTAACTAACTCTATCATCAATCAAATAAAGGAGGTTTCTATATGAAACAACTCTTTAGTTTACTTTTCCTGTTCGTTTTCGTTTCCGGTTTATCCTTTGCACAGGATACATTCAAAGATGAAGCTGGTGTTCAGACTTCTCCTGTTGTAAATATCCAAACCGGTGATCCTCAGTGGGATGCGCCTGCTGATATTTTATATGACAATGGTGGTCTCGTTAATTTTCCAGGTGGTGGATTTGGCGGTGCTGATGCCAGTGTTTTAGAAACTGCACTTACTTTGACAATCTACGGCTTTGGTGCACAGGTTTCTGCTACTAATTCTATGGCAGACGATTTTGTAGTTCCAGCTCCGGGTTGGCAAGTTGATGAGGTTATGCTCTTTGCATACCAGACTGGTTCCACTACAACTTCTACAATCACAGAAGTAAGAGTTCAGATTTGGGATGGCGACCCAACTGCTGGTGGTACGATTATTTTTGGTGACCTGACAACCAACAGAATGACTAACACAACCTGGTCAAACATATACAGGTCAATTGATACAGCTCCTCTTGCAAGCAACAGACCAATTATGGCAAACACAGCTTCTTTAGGGGTTGAGCTGACTCCCGGAACATATTGGATTCAGTTCATGTTCAATGGTACTCTTTCATCAGGTCCCTGGGCACCACCTATCACTATATTGAACACACCGACAACTGGTAATGCAAAACAAAATCAAAATGGTACTTGGGTAGAGGCTCTGTCCGGTACATTTCCGCAAGGAGTGCCTTTCATACTTATGGGCACTGAAGTTGGCGGAGGCTCCACATTTACAGATAACTTTGATTCATACGTAGCAGGTCAGCAGCTAGCTTGCCAGAATCCAACTGACTGGACAACCTGGAGCAATTTACCTTGCGACCCAGTAGAAGATGCTTACATTTCGTCTAACTATGCTTACAGTGGTGCTAACTCAGCACTATTTGTACAAAACAATGACGTTGTAAGACTTCACGGCTCAAAGACTACTGGTACGTGGTATACATCTTTCTTATTTTACATACCAGCCGGTAAAGCTGGTTATTTTAATCAGCTTTCTGGTTTTGCACCAAATCCAAACCAATGGGCTGTGGAAGTTTATTTCGATTTCGGAGGTACTGGAAGATTACTTAACGGTGCTACCGTAAACTTCACCTGGACAGAAAATGCCTGGAACCAGGCTGTATTAATTGTTGATTTGGATTCCCCTACTCATGATGCTGAGTTTCTAATTGGAACTGCAAGTCCTTTGACCTCAGTTGCAACCTGGGATTGGACAAGAGGTGGAACAATCAACAATCAAATAGATGCTAATGATTTCTTTGGAGCTACTGCACTTGACGAAATGTATGTTGACGATTATTATTTCGGCGATGCAATGCCTACGATAATCCCAGTTGAATTAACTTCATTTACAGCAGTCGGAAACAATGGTATTGTTGAACTTAATTGGGAAACAGCTACTGAAGTTAACAACCATATGTTCGAAATTGAAAGAAGAACCGAAGCTACAGAATTCAGAACAATTGGTTATGTAGAAGGTGCCGGTACAACAACTGAACCACAAAGCTACAGCTACACAGATATAAACGTTGAAGTTGGATCTTATGTCTACAGACTAAAACAGATTGACTTTAACGGAACATATCAATATTCAGATGAAGTTGAAGTAGATGTAAATGCTCCATTATCATTTAACTTAGAGCAGAACTATCCAAACCCATTCAACCCATCAACTAACATTAAGTATAGTGTTCCTGAATCAGGAAACGTAAAACTTTCTGTTTACAACCTTGTTGGTGAGGAAGTTGCAGTATTGGTAAATGGTAATGTTGAGGCTGGTAATTTTGAAGTAACTTTTGATGCTTCAAGTCTACCAAGTGGTGTTTACCTCTACAAGCTGCAATCAGCTAATTCAGTTCAAACAAAGAAAATGATGTTACTAAAGTAATTTCTATTCTCTGTTGATATTTTAAGAGTCCGGCAAAAGCCGGGCTCTTTTTTTATTCAATAGTTGACTTTTAATAGAATTTTCTTAATTATTGAGTCAGAATTTTTTATAGTCCATATTTATCTGCTGGGACCAACTCTAATTATCGAATTTCTTATAATTCAAGGAGATATAATAGAGTGAAAAAACATTTCTTTTATTGAACGGAGTCATATATTCAAGAGCTTTAATTATTATTTTTAACTTAACTAACTCTATCTTCAACTAAAATATGGAGGTATCTATGTATAAGAGGATACTTACTCTTCTTTTTGTTTTTTCCTGGTGCTATACTATATCCGCTCAAGTATTTTTTGACAACTTTGAGGCATATGTCGCAGGGCAACAATTAGCTTGTCAGAATCCCTGGCCTACCGGTGACTGGTCAACCTGGACAAAACAACCATGTTCGAATGAGGATGCTTTAATCTCAACTAACCATGCTTTTAGCGGTGCAAATTCTGTTTTGATAGATGCAGTATCTCCAAGGGTAGTAGACGTAGTAAAGCCACTTGGGGGAATTACCACTGGAACATGGTATATGGATTTTATGCTATATATTCCTTCAGGAAAATTCGGTTACTTCAATACAATGTCTAATTGGGAAAATTTAGTTTACGAATGGGCTTTTCAGGCATTTTTTAATGCAGGTGGAACGGGCACTCTTGATGCTGGTGCTGCTAGTGCTGCAACATTCACATTTCCAAATGATACATGGTTTCCTGTTTCTGCAATTATAGATCTTGATTTAGACCAAGCACAATTGTGGGTAAACAATACATTTGTTTATTCCTGGCAATATACACTTGGTACCTTTGGCACCCCAGTCGCAAAAGTAATAGATGCAAACGATTTCTTTGGTCCGGATGCAGTAGCATCAAATAATGAAGCGTACATTGATGATTATCGTTTTGGCGATACTCCTATACCTGTCGAATTAACTTCATTTACAGCAGTTGGTAACAATCGTGTTGTTGAACTTAACTGGGAAACTGCAACCGAGATAAACAATCTTATGTTTGAAATTGAAAGAAGAACTGAAGCTACTGAATTTAGCACAATTGGATATGTAGATGGTGCAGGTACATCC
>JBATIA010000432.1:0-6566 GCA_049667415.1 Ignavibacteriaceae bacterium | reverse complement strand
TTTGCTGTTAATCAAATGCCTATAAACATTGAAATAAAAGCAAAAATTAATAACGTTGAAAACATTAGAAAAAAGATAGATAAACTAAATACTACAACACCTGTTGAAATATTACAAGAGGATGTTTTCTTCAACATCGTAAAGGGTAGATTAAAACTCAGAATTTTTTCACAAGGAGAAGGCGAATTGATTTACTATCTTAGAAATGATTCTGCCGGACCAAAGCGATCAGAATATCATATTTATAAAACTAATGAACCAAAAACTCTTCAACGAGTTCTGGAATATTCTCTTGGAATACGTGGGGTAGTCCGGAAGAAGAGATTACTGTACCTGGTTGGTAATACTAGAATTCATTTAGACGAAGTAGAACATCTTGGTTTTTTTCTTGAACTAGAAGTAATACTTGGTAAAGGACAGGATGAGAAAAGTTGCTATGCATCAGCTAATGAAATAATGGATATGCTGGATATTAATGAAAAAGATTTAGTTGATAAAGCTTATATTGATTTACTCGAAAAAATTCCTGATAGTACAAACTTAAAAGGATAAAAGGGAAAATATGTCCTCACAGAAATCTTACCGCCGGGGTGCAACTGGCGCTTTAATGGATGAATACGAACGGGCAGCAGTCGATTTCAAAAAATTAATTGAACTGATTTCTGTATCTGATTTTGAAAAAATAGTCGATACCGATACGAAGGATGAAGACTGCCGTTCAGTTCAGACAATTGTTTCACACGTAATCAGTTCTGGTTTTGGATATGCAAACTATTTAAGGGATTGGTACTCTATTCCAAAAAGTTCTCCTGAGCGCAGACTTATCCTGCAAAAAGATTTCTCTGCAGAACTGGACAAAATGCTTGCTTACACTTCAGAAACTCTCAACAATAAATGGGAATTTTCTGATGATGAAATTATGAAAGTTAAAATTAAAGCTCGTTGGGGTCCCAATTACGATCTTGAGCAATTACTTGAACACGCAATCGTTCATATCCTCAGGCACAAACGGCAGATAGAGAAGTTCATTTCGGCCAGACTGATCAAATAACCTTAGTGTTATAATTATTTTATTGAAACTATTATAA
This sequence comes from Ignavibacteriaceae bacterium, assembly GCA_049667415.1. Lineage (GTDB taxonomy): Bacteria > Bacteroidota > Ignavibacteria > Ignavibacteriales > Ignavibacteriaceae > IGN2. Next base: position 5,478 of record JBATIA010000432.1, on the reverse strand, counting down.
AATTAGTATAAAGAAATGCTTAAGAATAAGAACCTTATATTAGTCGGATTATTTGCTATTGCCATGGCGTATTTAGAATCAGCAGTCGTTGTATATCTCCGGGCAATGTACGGTATAGTAGATCTTCTTATAGATACTCCGCTATTAGCTGATCCATATACAATTATTGAGATTGGGAGAGAAGCGGCAACACTTATTATGTTATTTATCATTGGTTTGATAGCTGGTAATACCTGGCAGAAAAGAATTGGTTTTTCAATATTTGCATTCGCTGTTTGGGATATATTTTACTATATCTGGCTTTACTTATTTATCGGTTGGCCCAAATCATTATTTGAATGGGATATTCTTTTCCTGATACCGCTACCCTGGTGGGGTCCGGTAATAACACCTGTTATTATTTCTATCCTTTTAATCGCAATCAGCAGCTTATTAATTATTGATGTTAAATTAAAGATTACATCTTTCGACTGGTTAATATTTTGCATAGCTATTATTACTCTCCTTTACACATTTATGGAGGACAGTATCAAAGCACTACTATCTGGCAGCATCAGCATAAATGAAGTTAGACCGACTGATTTTAACTGGATTGTATTTTTAATTGCATATATTAGTATGATTATTACCAGTATTAAAGTGTTCTATTCAGGTAGAAAGGACTAATACCATAAAAATCTGAAATAATTGAAAGTTAGTACTTGGCGAAGTATTATTGTGTATTAAATTTTTAAAAATTAATAAACCGGAAAGAAAACAATGGGAAAAGGTGATAAAAAATCAAAAAAGGGTAAAAGATTCAGGCATTCTTATGGAAAAACAAGATTGCATCAAAAGAAAAAGGTAGTAATAGCTAGCAGGAAAATTGAAGCAAAACCAAAAGCAGTTGAACAGCAAAAAGTAATCAGAGATGAACCTGTAGTGGAAAAACAAGTAGTTGTAGAAACTAAAGCTGAAGAAATTGCTATCAAGGTACCTGAGACAGTTGAATTTAAAGAAGAAATAAAATCCACAGAAATTCGAGAAAAAGATATAGCTGAAATTCCTGAAATTGCATCAGAACCGGTAAAAGAAGAAATTAAAAAAGAGGAGATAAAATTAGAAGATGTCCAAAAAGAAATTCCAAAGGAAGAAATACCGATAGAAGAAGCTAAAATAGAAGAACCAAAGAATAAAGAAACGACCAAAGTAGAAGAAGCAGCAAAACAGGAATCTACAAAAGCAGAGACCAAGAAAGAAAAGAAACCAAAAAAGAAAGATGAGCTAAAAGAAGAACCCAAAAAAGCTGCACCAAAAAAAAGAGGAAGACCTAAAAAGAAAAAAGAAGAATAATAATTTAAGATCTGGCTTTTTAGTGAACTAAATAGAGATTATTCTCCCTATTCGAATCAGGAATATTTATATCACCTAACCTTATCTCCTTTAAAATTCCGGTCAGTTCAATCTCGGTAATAAATGTTCTGATTGAGCTTCTCCATACATCAGCTTTATAATAAAACATTTCGCTTGAATCATCTTCGTAATAAACTGTTAATTTTATTGGAACAGGGATATTACCAACACTTTCAATTTTTATAGTTGCTTTTCCTTGCTGGATACTGACCTTATCTATAGCAAGATCAGGGTAGCCAATTTCAAAAAACCACGGATTCCAAAACCAGTTAAGATCTTGACCAGTGACTTTGTTAAATGTAAAATAGAAGTCATATGGAGTCGGATGCTTGCCCTTCCATATGTGAATATATTCCTGTAATGATTCAAGAAAAAGTTTATCCCCCAGCATATCTCTTAATATCTCATACGCGATTGAAGATCTATCGTAAGCTGAATTACGATACGCTGAATATGTTTGAGAAAGTGATGGAATAATTCCGGGGATGTCATCTTCTGTCCCAGCTAAATCCTGATACACAGCAACATTTCTGGCTAACCGTGAATTAAAACCAGTCATATTTTCCATATATTTAAATATCAGCATTACCGCCCAGCCTTCATCCATAAAAGCATATTTTTTTTCATTCGTACCAACGTAAAATGGAAAATACTGGTGAGCCATTTCGTGGGCCGTTAAAGAAACGGTATGTTCCAAAATTTCTGGTGAACCATCATTAATCATCATGGAGAATTCCATACCACCACCTGATCTTCCATTATTAAAAGCAGTAAACGAAGGAAAAGGAAATTTAATTCCTGGCATATCATTAGAGAAATAAGTAATAAGCTTTTTACTTATTTCAACTACTTCGTGAAAATCCGGTGAGTCGGCAGGGTAAACTGCCTGAACGAAAACTGAGTAATTACTATTGCTGTCAACTACAGTTCTTAATCCGTCCCACAGGTAATGATCGCTTATGGCAAAAGCAAAATCCGTAACTCTATCAGCTTTATAGTTCCAGGAATTTCTGCTTTTATCATTATTGAATACGGATGAAGATTCAATATCATCTGATGTAATTATTCTCACCACGGTATCTGATTCTTGCGCTTCCAAATACTTTTGATAAATCTTTTCTGAAAGAACATCTTCTGGATTTTGTAATTCACCAGTTGCCCAAACTCCAAAATCATTAGGTAAAGTTATACTAACATCAAAGGAAGAAAAATCATTGTAAAATTCTTCCTGCCCTCCATAATTGTAATAATCCCATCCATCTATGTCATCATAAACAGCTATCTGCGGGTACCAATATCCAACCAATACAGTAGTCGAATCATAAACACCCATTCTTAGAGTTGATTTGGGCGAAATATTAAAGTTCCAGTCTATAGATAGATTTACAGAAGATTTTGGAACGATAAAATCCTCCAAATTAACTATTGCCATTGTATTAATTTCTTTGTACGCACTACGATTCTCTAAATTTATTTCATTACTTCCAATAATTAATTTAGTTAGAGAAACACCATCTGTAACTCCTTCTGGAAAGATAGAATAATCTCTAGCACTTCCTTTCTTAAATACATTGGGATATAGTCTCAGCACGATTATTTTAAGTGTATCGGGACTATTATTGTGGTAAACTATTTCCTCACTTCCTTTTACAAGATAAGTTGCTGGATCAAGCTCCACTTCTATTTTATACTCAGAAGAATTCTGCCAATACTCTGCACCGGGTTTTCCATCAGGGGAGCGTGTTCCCTTTTCATACGCAGGTCGAATATTTCGAGGAATGAATAATTTTTCCTGAGGGAAAGATTGAACGGAAAGCAAGAAGAAAATAGTTGTAATAAGTAGAATAATAATCTTCATTGAATCACTCGGCTTATAATTTATCAACTTGAAATATATTTATAAACATTGTTTACTCTTCGAAAAGAGATTTAGCATCTCCAGGGTTAAGTTTATTTTTACCAAATCTTTTATAGGCAAGATGAGTAGCTTCTCTTCCCCGCGGTGTTCTTTGAATGAATCCCTGCTGAATAAGAAACGGTTCGTAAACTTCTTCTATTGTTCCGGGGTCTTCGTTAACAGCTACAGAAAGAGTATTTAATCCAACTGGACCACCGTTATATTTTTCTATTATTGCAAGGATTATTTCTTTATCCATTTCATCAAGACCATAATCATCGACTTCAAGAGCTGTAAGTGCTACCCTTGCAACCGCTATATCTATTTTCTTTTTGTTGTCAAAGTCGGCAAAATCCCTGGTACGTCGTAAAAGCCTGTTCGCTATTCTTGGGGTTCCGCGAGAACGTTTTGCAATTTCGTGAGATGCAGCTTCATCAATTTCCACTTTAAGTATTTGTGCTGAACGTACAATTATTTTTTGAATATGTTCTGCCTCATAATAATCTAGTCTGAATTTTATTCCGAACCTGTCCCTGAGAGGAGATGTTAACATACCTGCCCTGGTAGTAGCTCCCACAAGAGTATATTTGGGAAGACTTAGTTGAATAGTTCTTGCGTTCGGACCGCTGTCAATCATAATATCCAGCTTATAATCTTCCATTGCTGAATAAAGATATTCTTCGACTACCGGACTTAAGCGATGAATCTCATCAATAAACAGAACTGATTTTTCTTCTAAATTTGTAAGAATACCAGCCAGATCACCGGGCTTCTCGAGCACAGGGCCTGAAGTTACTTTTAATTTTACTCCCATTTCATTAGCAATTATGTAAGCCAGAGTCGTTTTTCCCAACCCCGGAGGACCGGTGAGCAATGAATGATCTAACGCTTCTTCCCTTTTCTTTGCTGCAGAAATAAAAACGTTTAGATTGTCAGTAATTTTTTGCTGACCAACAAATTCTTTAATACTTAATGGTCGGAGAGATTGCTCAAAGTTTTTCTCTTCTTCTATTACATTCGGATCAGTAGATTTATCTTTGCGCATCAGGATTTTTTCAAAATATTATTAATGTTAAATTAAATTTATAAAAAAGAATCTTAATCTTTTCTGGTTTTTATGATTATTATCAGGTGACAAGTTCCTTATTACGAATCTTCAACTTATGTATTCCCATCACCATAAATGTCATTAAAGTAATCATAATTAAAGCAGCCCCAAAAGCTTGCCAACCTGAGAGACTATAGCCCCACACAATATTTATACCAGGCGACCAGGCACTTCCGTAAAGAATGATAAGATGAACAACGTAGATCAGAAGTGTATTTCTCCCAGCAAGAATAAGCAACTGAGGAATTTTATTAACCCTTAAAGATATATAAGAAACTACCGAGGTAAGTAACAGCACAAATCCCATCCGGAAAAAAATAGTGTTGGGTTCAGCTTGAGGATCAATGATTTGTATATTTAAAGATTTGAGTATTAAATCACTAAGCATAGCAATTAGTGTAAATGCTCCACCAAATATTGCAACTATTAAACTGAAGCGTGAAGTTTTAAAGACCGTTGGATTTTGAGCAAGATAACTGCCTAAGACTCCCCCAGAGATAACATAACCCGCCCACGGGAACAATGGAAATAGTGAACCGGATCCGCTATAAAAGTACGCAGCCATTGGTGCTGGTAAAAAGTTGTTCCAGTTTATGGTTTCAATAGTTGGTGATAAAAGAAATAAGATTGTTGAACTAGCAATAAAAGTAAACGTATAGTTTAGTTTTAGCTTTTCAGTTATGAATAAAATAAGAAGTAATATTAAAAGACTGAATCCTATCAGTTGCAGAACATCTACTGCAAAAAATAATTGCCATTTATCAGTCGTTACTTCTGAAAAATCTACAATTGTCCAGGTCGGATACCTGAGCATATACCCGAGAAATATTAAAAGAAATGCTCTGCGGATTCCTTTTTTTACTCTGTAATTTTCGCTGTAAGGTTTTTTAACTGATCTAAACAGGTAAGTAAAAACTGTCCCTGCCGTAAACATAAAAATAGGTGCGGTCATTCCGCGCAGAAAGTACCAAACTGCATAAACAGGTAAATCTGTGTTTCTCAATTCCGGAGAAAGCAAAACGCTAATCGTATGCCCTTGCACCATTTGAAAAACAGCAATAGTGCGCATCAAATCTATAAA
>JBATIA010000431.1:0-2352 GCA_049667415.1 Ignavibacteriaceae bacterium | reverse complement strand
ATGGGTTTAACCTGGATTTATGCTACCGGACAAAGATATACATTACCTCCAGGACAATTTATTTTCGATCCGATAGGAATAGGCGGAAATGAACAAATTCAATTCAACTATAAGGGATTAAATACAGCACAATTCCCTGATTATCATAAACTCGATTTAAACTTTAACTATTCGTTTAAAATGTTTAATGCCGATTTTGAATCTTATGTAAATCTTTACAATGTCTATAACAGGCATAATGCATTTGCACAATATGTTGTATTAAAAGAAGATGAAAACGGAGATGAGGTTCCTGTTGTTAAAAGAATAACTTTATTTCCATTTGTTCCTTCGATGGGAATAGTAATAAAATTTTAATTATGATGAAGATAAAATTCAACAAAATATTTCTGACAATATCCCTTTTAATTTTAGTGGCTTGTGAGAGCGAAGAAATACTGAGCCCGGATGCCGGATTTGAGGAATACACAGTTGTACAAGCAGAAATACAACCCGGGAAAAAATTTCCTGCAGTACGGATAACAAAAACACTTCCGCTTGGTGTACCCTATGATATAAATAAAGCAGAATTAAAAAACGTTACAGCATATCTTGTTAAGAATGAAGTACAGGTAATTCCGCTACTGTATACAACTGATGGACTTTATGAACCTCGATATGAATTTTATGTTGAAGAAGGTGAGATATACGAAATATACGCAGAAAGAGAAGGCAAATTTATTTATGGTAAAACAATAATCCCTCATAAGCCGACTGTTACAGCGGTAAGCTACAATGTTAGCGGTTATTTTTTTGATGCAGACATTCAAACTGAATTGGATGAAGTTTATAGTGCAATTTGGATTGTTTCCGGTATTCCGCCGGCAAGAGCTGAAGATTATTTTTCTGTAAGCATACCATCTACTACTCCGGATAAAATGATTGCAGTCCGAACATCTTCAATTCCTGAAGAATACAGGCGATCAATTTATTCGGGGAACAGATATATTCAAACTTTTTCTTTTGATAAGTCATTCAGAAAATATTTTTACAGCAGAACATCAGGGCAGGAAATAAATGATCCATTCATACAAGGAGGCGGTGCGGTTGAATGGAATATGCACGGTGAAAATGTTATTGGAATGTTTATCGGTGTTACACCCGGAGATATAATTAACGTGAATTAATTATGAAAGAATTAATTATTAAAAATTCGTGCTTGCTCTTTACCTTAGGCGTATTACTCATTAGCGGTTGTATTGATGATAACATAGCCCCTCCTCTCACAGGAGATTTAAATACTACTGCAGAAATACTTGTGTACTTAGAGTCCCGGAGTGATTTTCCGAATTCCTATTTAGCTCCTGCATTAATAGATGCAGAGGAAGTATTTGCAAATCTAAACGCTTACTTATTAATAGACATTCGTCCAAATGATGAATTTGCAGCAGGACATATTGAGAATTCTCTGAACATAAGCTTAGATTCATTATTCAACTTTGTTGAAATGAGTTTCAATTCTGGTTATCCGAAAATCATTATCATCAGTAAGAATGGACAGAGTTCATCCTATTTTACCTGCTTATTACGATTAGCCGGATTTGATGATGTTTACACAATGAGTTTTGGTATGGCATCGTGGAACGAAGTATTTGCCGACGAATGGCTTAATGCACTGGGCAACGATCCTGAAATTGCATATTATCAAAACAATGAAAAACCAAAAAATGATTTTTCATCATTGCCAAATGTAACATTTGAAAATTCTGATGCACACATTAAAGACCGGGTTAAAGAAAGAATAAAAAAAATAATATCACTTGGGTTTAAAGAGGAAGTTCAGTTTAGAAAGGTCTTAACCTTTTTACCAAGTGATTATCTTGTGTGTTACGGTAAAACCGGTCTTCTATATTACGCAAGAAGGCAAGGTCCGCTCCCGGAGTTAGGTCATCACGAAAGAGCAATTTTTTATCAGGCTGATCCACTTTATGAATTAAGAAGTACAGAATTCCTGCAGACACTACCGAACAATAAAACTATTTTAATATATGATGGAACCGGTGAGTTAAGTGCAAGCATGGCAGCTTATCTGCGCATACTGGGCTACGAAGCGCAAACATTATTGTTTGGTGTAAACCAGCTTTTTTACGATAGAGTAATATATTACCCGGAATTAATTGAATTTGCATTTTCATATTCTCGGATTAAAAACTATCCCTACATTACCGGAGAATAAATTATAAAGCTAAAGCAGGGGGCAAACTTTGAGAGTTCTTTGTTATAGTTCGGCCGTGACAGCTTTCAAATTAGGAATTGTAAAAGAGTGCAAAATAAGAGAGTTAAAATTTTCATATGTCCTCCTGTCTGTTATTC
>JBATIA010000430.1:0-2128 GCA_049667415.1 Ignavibacteriaceae bacterium | reverse complement strand
CCTACTAAATTAGCAGCGAAAAATTGTCTTGCAATAAAAAATTATTCGGTCAAAATTGAAACTAATTTTTAACAAGTAAGTCTAACAAGTCATATCAGAGTTTAGTTTTAGTCGAGAAAAACAGGAGAAAAAGTTAAGAGCAGTTTAGCGGAGTAGATTTTCCCTTCAGAGCGTGATCTTCTCATATCTAAAAAATATCCCGGCATTTAATGCTTATTGTGACGGTAATTTACGTCGCTAAGCACGTTTTTATGACGGATTGAGCTGCCGAAATGCTCTTGTTAAAAATTTATCCTCCGGTATAAAAATTGAACCATATTAATATCTAAGAACAAATGATGCATTTTTATCAAGTATGAGAATATTTCTGATTGCTCTTATTGGAGTGTTTTCACTTCTATCAAATTCAATTTCTAACAGCGCACCCGGCGAAAATAAAATATCTTCAGGCAACGAGATCATCTCTGACGAAGATTATAACAAATTACTTATTACAAGTCTTTACGTGGAATGTGAGCTTAAAGACAAGTTAGATTTTAATGTTTTCAAGTATGCTCTTGATGGCTACAACTCTATTGAAGTATCAAACAAAAAATTGCTTTCCATAATAGATTATTCAAAACCTTCCAACGAAAAAAGATTTTTTATTATTGATGTTGAAAACCGTAAGCTGCTTTATAATACATTAGTTGCTCACGGAAAAAAATCAGGTTATGTGAACGCAACAAAATTTTCGAATAAATATGGATCGCATAAAAGCAGTCTTGGCTTTTTCAGAACCGGTAATTCGTACTATGGTAAAAGAGGGTATTCGCTACAACTTGAAGGATTGGAAAAAGGTATAAACGATAATGCCAGACAAAGAGGAATTGTTATGCATGGTGCAAATTACGTTGATGAGAGACTTGCCGATGGAAACGGTGTTATTGGACGGAGCTGGGGTTGTCCTGCTGTTTCAAAAAAACTATCCAAAGAAATAATCAATTTGTTAAAAGGTGGCAGCCTGCTTTACATTTATGCGGATGATGAACTTTATAAAGAGAATTCTATGATAGCCAAACTTAATGTTAATGAGAACTCTAACCTGAATTAATCCACTCCTGTTCTTCACTTTAAAATGCATTCTTTTGTGATGTCTTCGTGATAAATCCAACCTAAATTTGGCTTGTTCCTTTTATGAACTGAAACTATTTTAACTTAAAATTTGTTAAAGGACTAGTTATGAAAAATTTATTAAGCATATTATTTACAGTAACTCTTATAACAACAGCTTGCTCTAAGACCGCCAAAGAAGAAACGGTTGAGACTTCTGCAATGAAAAACGAAGCTTCAACATTGAGTGGAAACGAAGAAGTAGCAACTCTAGCTGGTGGATGCTTTTGGTGTATTGAAGCGCCGTTTGAGAAGGTGCAGGGAGTTGTACAGGTAATTTCCGGTTATGCAGGCGGGACTAAATCAGAACCAACGTATAAGGAAGTCTCAAGCGGGAAAACAGATTACCGCGAAGCTGTTCAAATTTTTTATGATCCGCTAATAATCAGTTATATAGAGATTCTTGATATTTTCTGGCGTCAATTCGATCCTACAGATGAAGGCGGTTCATTTGCGGATAGAGGATTTCAATATACTTCGGCGATTTTTTATCACGACGACGATCAGAAAATGCTTGCAGAAAAATCAAAAGAAAAATTAAATAATTCGGGTATATTTGATAAGTCAATAGCAACACCAATAATTAAGTTCACAACATTTTATCCTGCTGAAGATTATCATCAGGATTTTTATAAAAAAGATCCGGACAGGTACTACAATTACAGGAAAGGATCAGGAAGGGATGCATTTGTTATGGAAAAGTGGAGCGATAAAAATAATTATACTAAGCCATCAGAAGAAGAAATAAAAAAGAATTTAAATGAACTTCAGTATAAGGTTACTCAGAAGGAAGGTACAGAGCGTGCTTTCAATAATGAATACTGGGATAATAAAAAAGAAGGAATTTATGTTGATATAGTTTCTGGCGAGCCTTTATTCAGCTCAACTGATAAGTTTGAATCAGGCACGGGATGGCCAAGCTTTACAAAGCCGATCGATCCAAAATATATTGTTAAAAAAGAGGATAGCTCTTTAG
>JBATIA010000429.1:0-4374 GCA_049667415.1 Ignavibacteriaceae bacterium | reverse complement strand
ATATTATATATTATCCTCAGACTATCGAAATTTGCTGTGAAATATTCGACACCTTTTTCATCAACCAAAAGAGTAAAATCGAGACGCTGTTTTTGGATTGTAGCGAAGTTATTTTCAGGATGCATTTCGAGCAGCCGGTTGTAATACTCAAGTGAAGTTGGCAAATCATTCTCAAATGCATTGTAAATCAATCCTAGCGCTACATTAGCCTCTGCTTTAAAAAGTTCACCTTTGTTAGCTACGTCGTACAAATATTTTAAGCCGAGTTCACGGTCACCTGACATTCCGCCCACCCATGCAATAAAGCTGGTAAAACCTGTTACTGCAACTGACGGATAATAATTAATAACACCCAGTTCAAAATAGGCGTCATAAAATTTTGGGTCCTCTTCAATCACTTCCTCAAGATAATTTTCACATTCACTCGCTGTCCAGTAAGTAGACCACCATTCCTGACGCATACCGTGTGCCCGCGCAAGATAGCCGTATGCACAACCAATATAAAACTTAACCTCTGTTGTTTGTTGTAGCGACTCTCCTTTTTTAATCGCCATTCTTGAGTAATAGTGAACTGTATTTATTGTAGAATCCCTACTCATCTCAGTATTAGCAAAATAGCGAGAGAGATAATACATATAAGCTTTCATAAAATAATATTTGGGCTGTTCAGGGTTATTTCTGATTTGGTGTTCTATCAGCGCTTTGGCTTGCTGCCATTCGCCGGAAAAGATAAGGTTGTTAATTTCTTTGTCCTGCTGTGTGAAGTACTTGGTTTGCGCTGGTGCAATTATGCTGGCAATGAGAAAGCAAAACAGAAGTAACTTTTTCATAGTCGCCTCCATTAAATAATTAAATGATATATTTGTTAAAAATTAAGAACTAAAGTTTTTTTAAGTAGATGATATTACGGGGAAGGAATTATAGGAATACAAACGGTTATTTTATTCCGTGAAAAGAGCAACCGATTTTGGGATTAGTTCTGATTTGATAGTGAAAATGCTAGTTTGAAAAATATATCCGTTTGTTGTGCATTTTTTCGTTAAAGCTTTTTCATAACAACTGCTTTATTAAACAGCACTTTTGGTCTTTCTGCTTCTGTAAGTCCAGCGGTAGTTGCTTTTTTTATGGCTTCTTCAAATGCTTTTTTCGAAACGTGGAAGGGTGGTTCTACAATAAAAAGCTGTCCGTTCGGTTTTAATATAGTTTCTAATTCGTTAAAAAGTTTTTGCTGGTCGGGAATTTCGTGAACAACGTAGAATGCTAAAACAAAATCAACATTTTCTGTAACACCTATTTTGTTCTCTTTACATTTGTGCAGAGTAATACGGTTTTCTAATTCTGTTCCATCAATTTTTTCTTTTAACTTTTGCAGCATTCCTTCCTGTAAATCAACGGCAATAACTTTTCCATTTTCGCTAACCATTTGTGCAAGTGCCACAGAAAAAAATCCAGGACCGCAGCCCAAATCCAGAACTGTCATGCCTTCTTTAATATATGGTTTCAAAATTTTATATGGGCTTTGTAGCCATCTTCTGATTTTAGTATCGAGTGATCCAGCTTTTTCTACCGGACAAACGCGTTCATTTCTGCTGCTCATCTAATTTTCTTAATTGTTTTTACTTTAATTTTTCCTCTGCAGTTTTTTTACAAATACAAATTTTTAACTACTCCCAAAAATTTCCAGAAAACGGTTTTCATCCGCCAGACTTCCAATAAGAATAATTTCAGTATCAGCGGAAAGTGGTTCATATGGATCATATTCGAACTGCGTTTCTCCATCAGAAACCATTGCAACAACACTGCAGCCGGTTTTTGCTCTTATGCCCGATTCGGCAAGTGACTTACCTACAAGAGAGGAAGGAAGTTTAACTTTAAATACATCTAATCCTTCGGTAACCATTAAAACATCACTCCGGTCCAGCAGGTTAAACATAGTATTAGCACCGAGTGATTCGTATGATAATACAAAATCCGCACCGACTCTATGCAAAGTTGCTACATTTCTTTCAAGTGTTGCCCTGCTGATAATCTGGATATCATGACGAAGACGGCGGCAATAAATTGCTAAGTATATATTTGTGTCATCATCGTGTGTGGTTATAATAGTTGTAGGGGCTTTCATAATTCCGGCTTTTTCCAAAATCTCAAGGTCGGCAGCATTGCCATGGATGAACCTATCATCATCGGGAATTAATTTAGAATCTTTTTCTACAACGCGGTACTCTATTCCCCTTTTTTCTAAAGCTTGAGTTGTTGCCTTTCCAACTTTTCCCCATCCAATTACGACCACAGGCTCCAGGTTTGTGTGATAAATACAAAAAAGTTCATCGTATTTTTTTAACTCATCTTCAGATCCTGTGAGCACTAAGACTGTATTGGGTGTAATCTGCATTTCAGGTCGTGCAGTTGTGAATTGACCGCGATCCCATGCCCCGGAAATTGTTAAACCTGTCAATTCACGAAGCTTACTCTCCATTAATGTTTTCCCGATTAATGGTGTGCCTGCAACATTGGCTTCTGCAATTACTAAAGAATCAAATTGCCCTATTTTATGCGTCATCGCATCTCCACCCGTTGTCCGGCGTGCAAGAAATTGACCCATCATTTCATCAAGGCGAAGAACGTGAGTACTGCCTGCCAATTCTAAAATATCTATTGATGCAGGATCAGAAACAGTAGAAATAATAGGTATTGTTTCAGAAATTGCTCTGATTGTTGAAACTACGTTGGTGTTTACCATGTCGCTCCGTGTAGTAACAACCATTGCTGCCGATTCAATTCTAATCTTATAGTAGGTTTCCGGGTCGTCAAGATCTCCTACGACTACATTAATATCCAAATCTGCCAATTTGAGTGCTTCTTCTAATTCAGGGCAAAGCACTACGTAAGAATGTTGATACTGATTTAGTTTCTTAATTAAGTTACTCGTTACAGGACCATAGTTTGTCATTATTACATGATCGGCAGTTTCTTCAGGCAGCTTGCGTGGTGCACGTGCTGCAGTCTGCGCCTCCATCCACGGCGCATAAAAGAATTGAATGAAAGTAAATGGCAATAAAATCAGCAAGAAAAAAACACCTGATAATAAAACAGCAATTGAAAAGATCCTTCCCAGATCAGTATGGAAGGTTATATCACCAAATCCCAAGGTAGACATAACGGTTAACGTCCAGTAAAAACCTGTTACCCAGCTAAAGTCTTGTCCTTCGGAAGCCATGATGTAGTGGAACAGAATGCTGTAAATGGTAATCAGAATGATCAGGATAAATAAAAACCTGATAAGGACTTTAAAATTTCTTACTGTAGACCGGCTTCGTACGAAGTGTGTAAATTGTGCTGGAAAAAATTGCATAATGTTTTTATAGAATTATTTTGCCTTCCCCTGTGATGCAACTGCTTCTGCAGCCTTTTTAATTTCTTCGGGATCACCGAGGTAATAACTTTTAAGGGATTTAAGATTGTCATCTAACTCATAAACCAGTGGGATACCAGTAGGTATGTTTAATCCAACAATTTCATCTTCGGAGATATTATCTAAATATTTTACAAGTGCACGCAAGCTGTTTCCGTGTGCGGCTATTATAACTTTTTTCCCTTCTTTAATTGAAGGTGCAATGGTATTTTCCCAATAAGGTACGAACCGTGCAACTGTATCTTTTAAACATTCGGTTAACGGGAGTTCTTTCTCGGTTAAATCAGCGTAACGTGGATCTTTGCCGGGATATCTTTCATCACTTTTTTCTAATGCGGGTGGCTGAATGTCATAACTTCTCCTCCAGATTTTAACCTGATCCTCCCCAAACTTTTGTGCAGTCTCTGCTTTGTTTAATCCTTGCAAAGCACCGTAATGTCTTTCATTCAATCTCCAGTTTCGTATTACCGGAATCCACATCAAATCCATTTCATCAAGGGTAATCCATAAAGTTCTGATTGCTCTTTTCAAAACTGAAGTGTATGCCAAATCAAAAGTATATCCCTCTTTCTTCAAAACCTGTCCGGCTTTCTTTGCTTCCTGTAACCCTTTTTCTGATAGATCTACATCTGTCCATCCGGTAAAACGGTTTTCTTTGTTCCAGGTGCTTTCACCGTGGCGTAATAAAACTACTTTGTACATTATTTCTCCAATACTTTTTTAAGATATTCAAATAAATTATCTTTTAAAGATACCAAATAACTTATCCAATGTTCCTTTTTCTAGTTTTGTGACCAATTCTAGTTCTCCAGCATCAAGCCATATACCTTCACACTGAAAACATTTATCAACATGGATTCCTTTGTACTCAACTTCACCGAGTTCCATACCGCACTTAGGGCATCTCATAAAATGAAGTTCCTTTAGTTTTTTCCGATCTTCTTGTGCCATTTTTTTAAGTT
>JBATIA010000428.1:0-21042 GCA_049667415.1 Ignavibacteriaceae bacterium | reverse complement strand
GTAAAGATAACTGCTGAGTTAAATGTACCAAGCTGAGCATCAGACGAGGCAAAGTTTTCATTGATGTAATCCTGAACTGAAGGCACGCTTAAAAAATTAATTCCCATAGTGCCTTTTAATTCAATTTGCGCTAGTGAAAGTTTCGAAATAATTATCAGCAAAAACAACAATATGATTTTTTTCATGTCTCGTCGGTATTTGTTTTGAAAATGTTCAATAAACTGGCGTGTTGTTTGTTAAGTAGGAAGTACATTAATAATGAAGTTGCTATAAATAAAAAATAAGAGATGATATGAGTAAGAAAAGCATAGGCTGCACTGATTGTATCACCAAAACCAAACAGTAAAACCAAGGTGCTCTTTGCAAGCGCATGATATGAACCTGTTGCCCCGGGAGTTGGTATAACAACACCAATTGCACTAATGCTCATTAGAATCCAACCCATAGTATATGTTACATCCTTTCCCGCCTGCATATCAAGCATAAAGAATCCAAGATAAGCACTAAATGCATAAACCAATAAAAGAATGATTGTCGTTATAACTGTAAGAATATAATTTTTTGTTCCTTTGAGACTAGTAAACCCCTGAATAAGCATTTCAAATACATAACCAAGCCGTTCTGCAAACTTTTGAGATATTTTTCCAACCGACTTCAGAATCACACCATAAAATCTTTCCTTAAGTTTTACAGAGAGATAGATTACCAATAAAATTATAACCATTATTCCCGCAGATAGGTAAAGTGCGGATTCGAGCCATGGAAATGTTTGGTAAAGACTTGAACTCCAGATAAAAGCGGAGATCAAGACTGCCGAGCCAAGAGCAATAATATCAATTACTCTTTCAACTATAACTGTTCCGAACATTGAAGATCTCGAAAGATTTTCGTACTTGCCTATCATAATAGCACGTGTAACCTCTCCAAGCTTGGGGGTTACACAATTCACTCCATACCCTATCATAAGAGCACCGTATAAATTAATCATTTTAGCATCGGGTTTTACTGAATACAATATCACCTTCCACCGGATTGTTCTAACGTAATGTCCAAGCATAACACTAATTGCAAAAATTACCATCCAAACAACTGAGGCCTGAGAAACCAATGCCATTACATCGTTTAAATTAACATCTTGAAAAGCCAGGTAAAGGAATAGTGCGGCTAACCCAACTGAGAATAAAAAGTTGAAGATTCCTCTCAGTGCCGGTATTTTTTTTACGTTATCTGAGATCAAGAATCTTGCTTCCTTCGGGTGGAGAGAATGAAAAATAACTATCTGGTAAATTTTTATTTATTTGATAATTTGAAATGTCAAGCTGAATTAAACCGGTTGAAGGATCATCAATTAAAACTCTGGAAATAAAATTATCATCAGTAATAAACAGCTTAACAGAATTAAAACTTAAAGAATTCTTTATAGGAATTAATTGAAGAACATTGTCCCCCTCAAGCTCGTATGTACTCAGTTCGCATTCATCAGGATACTCATAAATGATCTGCTGAATAGAAAAAATTTTATTGCCTTCTGTATCATAATCAGTGATGATAACTTTATTTTGCTTTTCATTATAATTCCAGGAAGTCTCTCCATCGGACACAATAAGAATATTTTTGAATTCAAATCTCAGATGATTTTCTTTTTTATAGTATACTTTACCCTTCAAATTAACCTGACCATTGACTGATTGAGTAATTTGTGCAGAGAGATCTATAATCGAATCAAATTTATTCTGGATGTTTTTTAACGCAACTTTTGCATCGTCTTGAGCGATACTGGTATTAAAAAGAATAATCGAAATAATTAGTACGAAAGAAATTCGGAATAACATTTTTTTCCTTTTTTAAAGTGTTCGTAATACTGTTTCGAGCTGCTCTTCATTTTCAACCAAAACCTGCCTGGCTTTACTTCCATCGTTTGGTCCAACTATTCCGGCATCTTCCAGCTGATCAACAATTCTTGCGGCACGTGAATATCCCAGTTTTAATTTTCTTTGCAGAAGCGAAACAGAGCCTTGCTGGTGACGCACTATTACCCTGGCTGCTTCTTCAAACATAGGATCAAGATCAGCATAGAATCCAGATGAGGAATCTCTTTTCTTTTCATAAATAGAGGGCAGATAATATGGTTTAGAATAAGATGGTTGAGAATAAACATAATTTGTAATGGTTTCAACTTCATCTGTAGAAATAAATGCGTTCTGCATGCGAATTGGTTTGGGAGATCCTGTAGGAAGAAAAAGCATATCTCCCCTGCCAAGCAGTTGTTCTGCACCATTCATATCAAGAACAGTCCTCGAATCAATTTTGGTAGCAACCTGGTACGCAACCCGTGAACTGAAATTTGCCTTAATCACTCCGGTAATAACATTTACAGAAGGTCGCTGGGTTGCAAGCACGAGATGAATTCCCACAGCGCGTGCAAGTTGTGCCAAGCGTGTTATCGGTCCTTCAACATCCTTTCCAGCTGTAATCATTAAATCAGCAAGCTCATCTATTATTACAATAAGATAAGGTAAATGATGATGCTTAATTGTTTCTGTATCGTGCGGTTTTGTTTTAGGATTGTCAATCTTTTTATTGTAATCAACAATATTCCTCACACCTGCTTTTGCAAGTCTGTCGTATCTCTTTTCCATTTCAACCTCAACAGACTTAAGCATAATAACAGCGTTTTGCGGTATGGTAATTATTTCTTCATCAACATCAGGTGAAACTGCGAGATAGTGTCTTCTTAATTTATTATAAAACGATAGTTCTATTTTCTTTGGATCAACTAAAATAAATTTAACATCAGCAGGAATTTTGGAATAAAGAAGGCTGCTAATAATCATATTAATACCAACGCTTTTACCAGAGCCTGTGGAGCCAGCAATTAAAAGGTGAGGCATTAAAGAAAGATCTGTCATGTAAACATCACCGCTGATTGTCTTGCCCAATGCAAGTGGTAGCTGCATTTTATTATCTTTTATTTTACTCAGCACGGAGCGTGCATTTACGATAGCAGCTTCTGCATTTGGTATTTCAACACCAATAGCTCCCTTGCCTGGAATGGGAGCAATAATTCTTATACCCCTTGCGGCAAGAGCCAGAGCGATGTCATTTTCCAACCCAACAATTTTGCTGATTTTAACTCCTGGTGCCGGTACTATTTCATAAAGTGTAACTACAGGTCCGGGAGTGACTGAAATGTTCTGAATTTCAATGTCAAATAGTTTAAGCTTATCTTTCAGAAGTTCCGCGTTCCTTGTAAGCTCTTCCTCTGCAACTTTTATATCTTCAGCAACCGAAGGTTGAAGAAGATCCAAACCGGGAAGTTCGTAATCCAAATCTTCCTCCCAGGGATCGGGAAGTTCTTTATCTTTTTCACTAACAAATTTCTCCTGTGGCAATTCACCGGTTTTCTCAAGATCAACCTTCTTTCTTTCATCAATAGAAATCTCATCGTCTTCTGGTATCTCTGGTTTATCTTTTCTTATTATTTGAATATTCGGTTGTGCCGTCGCTTCCGCTTCAATTAATTCTTCAGCAGTGAGATGGTTTTCATCGGCTACAATGTTTTTTTTCTTTTCCTTACGAAGTTTTTTAATTTTTTCAAGATTAGAGGTGTCTTCTTCTTTCCTGACAATTTTTATATTTTCATTAGTATTTGTAGCAAATAGGTTTCTAATAAAGTGAAAAATATTTTCTATTTTAATATCAAATGCAAAGATGAGAGTTGTAGCTGAAATAAAAAGAAGTAGAAGAATACTTCCTATACTGCCGAGCAATCCACTTAACCAGCCACCTAAATACTCACCGATATTTCCTCTTAGTTCTTTTACACCAGGGAAAATCATAAACCCGACTTTAAGGACTCCAAAAAATGATGCAAGAGTCAGGCCGGATATCAGCAAAAAGTTTGTCGTGTGAATTTTAGTTTTAAAGGGAAATTTTTTGAAGAGTGAGACACCCCATAAAAATAATATTGCGGGGAATATTATTGCGAAGTATCCGATCATTAAGATTACAAAAAAGTAAGCAAAATAAGACCCTATCCTCCCTAACCAGTTATATGCAGGATCGAGGTTTTCCGGCGGGTCGAAAATTATTGTAAAGATTGAATACTCCTTTACAGTAGCATCATCCCATCCATTATAAGATACAATGCAGAGTAAAATAAAGACGGAAAAGAGAATTAAAAAAATACCCGCTATTCTTTTTTTCTTCTCTTTTGATAAATTAAAATAATTCTTATCAGAATTATTTTTTTTACCATTTGCGTTTCTTTTTTTAGCAGCCATTTCTAAGGTTAATTACTTTAAGACTTTTAAAGTATTTCCTGCATAAAAAGGAATAATATCAGTGTTGTTAAGCTCTGCACAGTATTTCAAATCATCTTTATGACCATTATTGATAAGAAGTTTACCATGTTCCGATTCGCTTAACAGCTTGAAAATATTTTTTCCGAAAGATTTAAATAATGTCAACGCACCGGTTGAGGAGTCGGTCAGATCGACTTTTTTCTTCTCATTTACCAATTCATTAATCAGCATACCTGCACAAACAGAATCGTCAAGACTGAAGAAATTATTATTTCCCGAACAAAGGATTGTGATATCCTCATTCAACTTTTTAAGATGTGCTGCCAGTGCCTGTAAATTATTAAAAGCACAAATAAAAAGATTACCTGAATATTTTGCTTTAACAATTGCCCTGGAGCCATTCGTAGAGAAAAATACTATTGTTTTACCACTAACAACTTCACTTGTATATTCTAAAGGAGAATTGCCAAGCGCGAAGCCATCAATTTTTTTGGTATTTCGTTCGCCGCCAAGCAAGGTTTGTCCGCCGAACATACCTCCGGAAACCTTTACAGCAAATTCAATGGTGCCAACCGGTACAACCTCTTTGGCTCCATTTTTTAGTGCAGCAACTATAGTTGTAGAGGCCCGTAAAACATCTATAACAACCGTCGTTCTTCCTGTAAAAAAAAGTTCATCCGCCTGTACGGGCGAGAATATAACGTCCAGCTTCATTATTATTTTTATTTTTTAACAAATGGAAGTTTCGTAATCCGCGCAGGAAATTCTTTATCTCGTATTTTTAATAATACTTCACTGCCGGGTAAATTAAATGGTTTATCTACATAACCAAGAGCAATGTGTTTTTCCAGTACCGGACTCACGGTTCCGCTGGTAATTACACCTGTTTTATTTCCGTTTGAAATTATATCATAACCTTTTCTGGGAAAAATTTTTTCATCCGAAATTATCGCAACCAACTTTCTGGTTATTCCGTCCTGTTTTACTTTTAGTATAGCTTCCTTACCTATAAATTCTGTTTTATCGATTTTTGTCACCCATCCAAGTCCAGCTTCAATTGGGTTAGTTGTCTTATCTATATCATTTCCGTAAAGACAGTACCCCATTTCAAGCCTAAGAGAATCCCTAGCTGCAAGTCCAACCGGTTGTATTTCGAATTTTCTTCCAGCTGTAAATATTTCGTCCCAGACTTTTTTAGCAATTGACTCATCACCAGTAAAATACAATTCGTAACCTATTTCTCCTGTATAACCGGTTCTGGAAATAATCATATCCACACCTGCTATTGTTCCATTCATAAAATTATAATATTCAAGATTCAATTCATCATTCATCAACTTTTGTAGAACATCTTTGGAATGTGGACCCTGGACAGCAAGTAGGGAATAATCGTCGCTGCGATTCTTAATTGAAACACCAGACTTGTTGTTATCGTTCATCCAGTTAAAATCTTTTTCAATGTTGGAGGCATTTACAACCAGCATAAATTCGTTTTCAGATATTTTGTAAACGAGAAGATCATCAACAATGCCGCCATCGGGGTAGCACATCGCTGAGTACTGGACTCTACCCGGAAAAAGTTTTGATGCATCATTAATGCTAATGTGCTGAACGAAATCCAGGGCATTATCTCCGGTTATAAAAATTTCCCCCATGTGAGAGACATCGAAAACACCAATTGAATTACGAACAGCTTTATGCTCAGTTATTATTGATGAGTATTGGATAGGCATTTCGTATCCAGCAAACTCAACCATTTTTGCACCGAGAATTTTGTGTATGCTGTTAAATTTAGTTTTCTTCATTTGTTTACTCTGAATAAGGAATTCTGATAAAGTAACTCTAACTTTTTAATTTCTTCCAGTCACTAAGAAATTTTTCCAATCCAATATCAGTTAACGGATGATTAAACATCTTTTTAATAACTTCAAATGGAATAGTGCAGACATCTGCCCCAATCAGTGCAGCTTCTACAACATGTAGCGGGTGTCTGACACTGGCAACCAGAACTTCAGTTTTATAATTATAGTTTCTGTATATCTGAACTATTTGCGAAATCAAATCCATACCACTAGTACTTATATCATCAAGTCTGCCCACGAAAGGACTAACATAAGTGGCTCCGGCTTTTGCAGCCAGAATTGCCTGAGTTGGAGAAAAACACAGTGTAACATTTACCTTAATTCCTTCGCCAGTAAGTGTTTTTACTGCTTTTAATCCTTCTTGTATCAGTGGTATTTTAACAACTATGTTTTTATGTATAGAGGCGAGATCTCGTCCTTCCTTAAGAATTCCCTGATAATCTGTTGAAATTACCTCGGCACTTACAGGACCATCAACAATCTTCAGGATTTCATCGAGCAATTTTCTAAAATCTTTTCCTTCTTTCGAAACAAGGGAAGGATTAGTGGTCACACCGTCCAGTACACCCAGTGCAGCAGCTTCTTTTATTTCATCAATATTGGCTGTATCAATAAAAAATTTCATGGTTTTACTCCAATTTCAGTTTA
This sequence comes from Ignavibacteriaceae bacterium, assembly GCA_049667415.1. Classification (GTDB taxonomy): domain Bacteria; phylum Bacteroidota; class Ignavibacteria; order Ignavibacteriales; family Ignavibacteriaceae; genus IGN2. The sequence continues at coordinate 14,228 of JBATIA010000428.1, read as the reverse complement.
TTAAACAATTAAAACTAATCAAAATCTCCGGTTAAATCATGCCCTGTTTTGGCAGAATGGAATTCAAAACTATCCGGAGAAATAGCTGCATCCTCCCTTAGAGTTATTTTTGTCAGATATTTGAACTGCAACATTCTTAAAGACTTAATCTTCCCTTCTCTTATCTTTGCAGCAGTCGAAGGATGGCATTTAAGTATAATGTTTCTCTCACGGGATTTTCTTCTGAATTTTCTTAACCAGCTTTCAAGATCATAAACCAGGTGAGAACTTTTTGTTAATAGTCCCGTTCCATAACACACCGGGCAGACTTCCTTTGTTGCCTGAATGATGTTCTGTCTTATTCGCTGCCTTGTAATTTGAACCAGGCCAAAATCAGACATAGGTAAAACTGATACTTTTGCTCTATCTTTTCTAAATTCTTTCTTTAACTCATCATAGACCTTTTTACGATTTTTTTCATCCTCTAGATCAATAAAGTCTATAACAATAATTCCTCCGATATCACGCAGGCGTAACTGTCTTGCAATTTCCCTGGATGCTTCAAGATCTGTTTTGAGGGAATTCAATTCCTGGTCTTTACTTTTTGCATATCTTCCGCTATTAACATCAATTACTACCATTGCTTCTGTATGCTCAATTACAACGTGCCCGCCGCTGGGGAGGGATACTTTTCTACCCATAAGGGTTTTAACCTGTTCATCAACTTTAAATGAGCTAAATATTCCGTGGGCAGATTTATAGAGTTCTACTTTTTCAGAAATTGCGGGTTGAACAAGATCAAGGTAGTTTTTAATTTCTTTATATAGCTTCTTGGAATCAATAAATATTTTTGAAATGTCGGAATTAAAAAGATCCCGGATAACACTTACTGTTGTATTTAAGTCCTGGTAAACAAGCGACGGAGGATTCTTAGATTTTGCTTCTTTCTCAATCCGTTCCCAGGTTTTCATCAAGTTCTTCAAATCATCTTTAAGAATCTCTTCTTCCTGACCCTGTGCAACAGTCCTTATAATCAATCCATAATTTTCCGGGACAATTTGCCGTGCAATGTATCTGAGTCTTTTGCGTTCACGGAAATCGTAAATCTTTTTTGATATTCCAACTTTATTATCGTAAGGAAGGAGAACGCAAAACCTTCCCGGCAGGGAAACCGACGATGTTACCCTGACTCCTTTATTATTAACCGGTTCCTTTATGATCTGGATAAGGATTTCCTGCCCCTTTTTTAAGGTAGGAATTTGACTTTCTGTTTTTTGAGGTTCTGATTTTACCCGGGCATCTGGTGTTCCATTCAGCTCATCTTCATCATCCAAATCTGTATCTTCATCTCCAAGCATTTCCTGGAGCTGTTGGGTTCGTTCACCGATATCTGAGAAATGAAGGAAAGCATCGTGCTTCATACCGACATCAATAAATGCCGCACGAATTCCGGGAAGAACTCTTGCTATTCTTCCAAGATATATATCCCCCACCATCCTGCGATTTTCAGGATGGTCTACAAAAAAGTCGACTAAGTTTCCATCTTCCGTAATAGCAACACGGGTTTGCCCGGAAGTGGAGTTGATAATAATTTCTTTTACCATTTGGTATAAACTCACTTAATGAAATAATGTATTTCATTGAAAAACTTTTTAAAAATGAAAAGCCCTTCTGTAATGTCTGTTTCTCTCCCGGAACAATAAATTGTAATGTAATAAGAGATACAATGATGATAAACATTTCTAATAACATAATGAGCTTTTTAACTAAAACTATTTAATAATGTTTGGTTAAAACAATGTCTAATAAAAATTAATCGAGAGCTGGTTTGTCCTTAATACCACTCTCTAGTTATAATAATTCTTTCCTGCTAAGCGAAAATTTGCCGTTTTCTATTTTAATAAGCTTTACTGTTACTTTGTCACCTACTTTAAAGTAATCGCTTACTTTCTCAACTCTTTTGTTGTCAATCTGTGAGATATGGAGTAATCCTTCCTTTCCAGGAATTATTTCAACAAACGCTCCAAAATCCATCAACTTGGTTATTACGCCTTCATAAGTTTCCCCTATTTCAGGTGTGGCAGTCATTTTCTTAATATATTCTTTACACTTGACCGCATTCTCTTTATTAGGCGAAGCAATATTTACTGTTCCATCTTCTTCTATGTTGATCTCAACTCCAAATAAACGCTGCATTCCCTGGATTGTCTTTCCACCTGGACCAATAACAAGTCCTATTTGATCTTGCTCTACCTTCATTGAAATTAATCTCGGTGCAAATTCAGATAATTGTTCACGCGGTTTACCAATCTCCTGATCCATAATGTCAAGTATATGAAGCCTTCCTTCACGAGCTTGCTGCAGTGCTTTTTCCATTATTTCAAACGATATTCCCTGGATTTTAATATCCATCTGGAAAGCAGTGATCCCGCCTGATGTACCGGCAACTTTAAAATCCATATCACCAAGGTGATCTTCATTGCCAAGTATATCTGAAAGAATGGCGTATCTCTCACCTTCTTTAACCAAACCCATTGCAATCCCCGCAACACTTTTACTTATTCCAATACCTGCATCCATCATAGCAAGTGAACCAGCACATACTGTTGCCATTGATGATGAACCGTTCGATTCAAGAATATCAGAAATAACTCGCACTGTATAAGGAAAAATTTCTTCACCCGGGAAGACCATTTTCAACGCTCTTTCAGCAAGGTTACCGTGTCCTATTTCTCTTCTTCCAACTCCTGACATTCTACCAACCTCACCAACACTAAAAGGAGGGAAGTTATAGTGAAGCATAAATCTTTTTGTGTATTCTTCTCTAAGACCATCAATAATTTGCTCATCGCTTTTGGTACCAAGAGTAACAGTAGTTAAGCTTTGAGTTTCACCACGTGTAAATAAAGCCGATCCGTGTGTCCTGGGTAAGATACCCAGCTCAACAGTAATAGGTCTAATCTGAGCTGTGTTTCTCCCATCAAGGCGAATACCTTCGGAAAGAATTCTTTCTCTCATTAATTCTTTTTCAAGATCATGAAGTATTGCAGCAATTACTTTTTCCTGTTCAGGAAATCTTTCTGAAAGTGCGGCAATAACTTCTTCCTGAAGCTGCTTATTCTTCATTGCTCTTTCTTCTTTAGCGAGAACAGAGTGAACGATATCCCTGTATTTTTCGCCGGCAATATCGAGCACTTCCTTTTTCAGCTCTTCATCAATTGTTTTTGTTCTGACACCCCACTTATTTTTCCCAGCTTCATTTCTCAATTCAATTTGGAGCTGAACAAGTTTATTAATCTCAACCTGTGCAAATTTCAATGCACTAAGAATATCATCTTCACTTAATTCTTTCGATTCCCCTTCTACCATTATTATTGAATCGCTGGTACCTGCGACAATAAGTTCGAGATCACTTTGCTCAATTTCTGAGTGAGTGGGGTTTAAAACAAACTGCCCGTTAATTCTTCCAATCCGAACTTCTGCTATCGGTCCATCAAATGGAATATCAGAAATTGTTAAAGCGGCTGAAGCTCCGATAGCGCTAAGAACATCCGCATCGTTCTGACCATCGTAAGATAGCACAAAGGCAATAACTTGTGTTTCATTCTTAAAGTCTGCGGGAAAAAGAGGTCTGATTGGTCTGTCGATCAGCCTTGAGCTGAGTATTTCCTTTTCTGTAGGTCTGCCTTCCCGTTTAATAAATCCACCTGGAAACTTACCTGCAGCAGAAGTTTTTTCTCTGTATTCTACCTGCAGTGGAAAGAAATCCTGATCTTCCTTAGTTTCTTCGGATGCAACTGCTGTAACAAGCACCATAGTATCCCCGTATCGAACCATAACTGAACCATTGGCTTGTCTTGCATATCTTCCTGTTTCTATCGAGAGTAATTTGCCACCTATCTCGATTTCTTTTTTTACTATCATTTCCAATTCCTTACTTTCTAATGTTCAAATCTTTAATTATTGCTCTGTATCTCTCGATATCTTTTTTTGATAGATAATCAAGCAGCCTTCTTCTTTTACCAACCATCATCATCAATCCTCTTCTGGAATGATGATCTTTTGCATGTTTGTTGAAGTGTTCCGTCAGGTCATTAATTCTTTTAGTAAGAAGTGCAACCTGTACTTCTGTTTTGCCAGAATCATTCTGGTTTGAGCCGTACTTATTAATTATTCCGGCTTTTTCTTCTTTGGTCATTTTATTTAATCCTTATTTTTTATTATACAATGTAATCCCAGTAATTATCCACCTGAGGCTGATAAACCAGGATTAATTAATTAGTTTACTTAAAATTTCTTTTCCTGTTTCTTCATCCATTTTCATGCGGGCAATTAATTCTTCTACCGAGTTAAACTTTTCTTCATCCCTTATTCTATGGACTAAATTAACTTCCAGCACTTTACCATAAATGTCTTCCTTAAAATCGAATATATAAAACTCAGGAATAATGTCTCCATTAGTATGAAAAGTAGGTCTGTTGCCAAGACTGAGAAGCCCATAATGCTTTTCACCCTCAATAATACATTCGGCAGCATAAATACCTTTTGCTGGCACCAATTTATCTTCATTTTCAATTGAGAGATTGGCAGTCGGGAAACCAAGATCCTTACCTCTGCCATCGCCCTTGATTACTTTTCCTTTGAATGAATAGTACCTGCCCAACATTTTATTTGCTTTCGCTACATCGCCGGCAAGTAACGCATTTCTTATTTTTGTGCTACTTATTGTTTCTCCATCTACTGTATATTCGGGAATAAGAGTTACGGCAAAATTAAATTTTTGTCCCAAGCTTTGAAGAAGTTCAAAATCTCCATCTCTTCCTTTTCCAAAATGATGATCGTATCCAATAACTATTTCTTTTAAACCGATGCCTTTAATAAGATATTTTTCTACAAATTGCCCGGGAGTCTGTTGAGAAAATTCCTGAGTAAATTTTATTACAAATAAGTTTTCTATACTTAAATTTTCTAAAATTGATATTTTTTCTTCAAGTGTACTTAAAAGTTTAACATCATTTCTGCCTGGTATAACTTTCCTTGGATGCGGATCGAAGGTAATTAAATAATTTCTTCCACCAATTTGTCTGGCTTTCTGTATTAAAGTATCAAAAATACGTTGGTGACCAAGATGTAACCCATCAAAAGTACCAAGCGTAATCACTGTATTTTCGTCACGCTCTATTTCTCTTAAATCCTTTATTATCTTCATCTTAAATAGTGTTGTCAAAAGAATACAAATTTATAATAATCCACTTCCAAATAAAAGTTTTCATTACGGTTACAAGTTTGTAACTAGGCATGGAAAATTTTTGCTGAGCTTAATATTTTAGCGGTGAATTGGTCAATTGTTAGCGCATTTTTAACCTGATATTCGCCTATTTTTTCCCTTCGCAATTTAAATAGTACACCACCTGTTTTAAGATGTCTTCCAAAATCATCAGCCATAACTCTTATATAAGTTCCTTTAGAGCAGGTAATATTGAAGTGAACATCCGGTAGCTCAATTTTTTCAACATCAAAGTTCTTAATAAATACCTTTCTCGGTTTTCTTTCCACTGTTTTTCCTTTTCTAGCCAAATGGTACAGCTTTTTGCCATTAATTTTTATTGCAGAATACATTGGCGGCGTTTGTTCAATTTCTCCTAAAAATTCATCTCGCAGATTAAGAATTTTTTGCTCATCAAGATCCTCTGGTAATGGACACTCAGTAAGTTTGGTCTCGGTATCCATAGAGGGTGATTTGTAACCCAATCGTATAATGCCGGTATATGTTTTATCCAGATTTATAAAATGATCCATCTCTTTAGTTTTTTTTCCCGTACAAATAATTATCAATCCACTTGCAAGTGGGTCAAGCGTTCCCGAATGCCCGACCTTTTTAACTCCGGTAATTTTTCTAATCTTGCTTACGACCTGGAAAGATGTCGGACCGGAAGGTTTGTCTATAAGAATTATTTCCCCATCAGCGAAATCTGCATCGGAAAGATCAACTGTTAGATTTGTTATTATTCTTTTTGTGAACTTCATTAATCAATCCTTCGATCTTTTCAACGTAGTCAAGAGTATCATCAATAAAGAACTTCAACTCCGGAACAAATTTAATTCTGATCCGGTGAGCAAGCTCAGTCCTGATATGACCCAATCTCAGGTTTATCCTGTTAAGCACAAAATCTCTTCTTTCCTTCTGAAGAACAGAAAGATAAATTCTGGCTATTTTTAAATCAGCACTTACTTTTACATCCGTTACAGTAAGAAAACCCAGATCTTCATCCTGCATTTTATGAAGGAGAATATAACTAATCTGTTCTTTAATTAGTTTTTCAACTTTATCTACTCTGTGTGAAGACATAATAAGCAGTTGGTTTAGAAATTTATTTCTTCTAGGCTAAGGTTTTTTTCGTTTCAATAAGTTTATAGGCTTCAATAATATCGCCAACTTTAATATCGTTATAATTTGCGATGTTTAAACCACATTCGTATCCTGAATCGACCTCCCTCACGTCATCTTTAAATCTCTTCAAACTTCCTATATCGCCTTCATAGATAACAATGCCTTCTCTTATTAAACGGATTTTATTTCCGCGGGTAATCTTTCCTTCAAGAACATAACAACCAGCTACAGTTCCAAATTTCGGGACTTTAAATGAATCTCTTACTTCAAGCGTGGCTGTAACTTCTTCAGAAATAATCGGGGATAATAATCCTTCCAATGCAGATTTAACTTCGTTTATTACATCATAGATAACATTATAAAGACGTATATCGACAAACTGTTTTTCAGCAAGTTTTCGTGCATTCAAATTCGGTCTTACATGAAAACCAATAATTATTGCTTTTGATGCGTCCGCAAGCAAAACATCACCTTCCGATATTCCACCCACTCCCCTATGAATTACTTTAACAATAACTTCCTCGGTTGAAAGCTTAAGCAAGGAATCTGCGAGAGCCTCTACTGAACCATCTACATCGCCTTTCACAATTAATGGAAGTTCTTTAACACCACCAATACTTATTTGTCTTGCAATTTCATCCAAGGTAACCTGATGAATTTGTTTTTGACCCTGTTCACGTTTAAGCTGCTGCCTCTTAATTCCTATTTCCCTTGCCACTCTATCTGATTCAACGACAACGAAGGAATCGCCAGCTGTAGGAGGACCTTCAAATCCAACAACCAATGCGGGTGTTGCAGGAGTAACTTCTGTTAATTTTTTACCTCTCTCATCAAACATTGCACGAACTTTTCCCTGATAAACTCCGGCAATAAAAGGATCGCCGACCCTTAAAGTTCCTTTCTGAACTAAAATTGTTCCTGTAATCCCTCTGCCTTTGTCAAGCTCTGATTCAACAACAACACCACGCGCTTCCCGATCAGGATTAGCTTTAAGGTCTAAAATTTCAGCTTCAAGTAAAATCTTTTCCAATAATTGCTCTACATTGGTTCCGTGTTTTGCAGATAATTCTACGGACTGGTATTTACCACCCCACGATTCAATGAGAATGTTTCTATCAGCTAACTGTTGCTTTAACTTTTCAACATTAGCCCCCGGTTTATCTATTTTATTAATTGCCACAACAATCGGAACACCGGCAGCTTGAGCATGGTTTATTGCTTCTATTGTCTGGGGCATTACTGCATCATCAGCGGCGACCACCAGTACAACTATATCAGTTAGCTGGGCACCGCGGGCACGCATTGAAGTAAAAGCTTCGTGACCGGGAGTATCAAGAAATGTAATTGATCGGTTGTTATCAAGTTCCACTTTATAAGCCCCGATATGCTGAGTGATTCCACCCGATTCGCCAGCCACAACGTTGGTTCTTCTTATATAATCCAGAAGTGAGGTTTTACCATGGTCAACATGACCCATTATTGTAACCACTGGTGGTCGTGGTTGTAGTTCTTCAGGCTCATCCGCAATATCTTCAACGGCGTCGGATGTATACTCTTCCTGCAGCTCAATATCAAATTCGAATTCATCTGCTACAAGGGTTATTGTTTCAACATCCAATCTCTGATTAATGGAAACCATCAGCCCGAGTTCTATACACTTGGTAATAACATCGCTGACAGAAACATCCATTAAGTTAGCGAGTTCACTAACGGATATGAACTCATTTACCTTCAATTTTTTTCCAGCTAATGATTTTTCTTCAAGTCTTTTTTCTTCCAACGCTTCACGTTCTCTTCTCTTTCTCTTCCTGACCGATGCCCGACCAGATACCGATGTATCATCCATGCTTAAAAGCGTCTTTCTTATAGCCTCTTTTACTTCTCGCTCATCTACTTCAAAACGTCGAACGCGCTTTTTCTTTTTAGCTTCAGGGGTTTCTTCAATGCTAGTACCAGCTTTTTTCTTTCGTACTCTTGGTTTGCGCTTCTTCTTAGAGGTTTCTTCAGCTTCACCTTCAGCTTTAGTTCCATCTTTCTTAGCAGGTTCTTTCTTCTTATCCCCATCGAGATCTATCTTGCCAACTACCCTCAATCCTTTGGGTTTGGGTAATAGGCTTTCTTTCTCAGTTTTAACTTCCTTCGTTAATTTTTCTAATTCGGATGTTTCATCACCAACAGTTTCATGTTCAAGTTTTTCAGATTCTATTTGAGCAACTTCTTCAACTGCTTTTTCGGTTGCTTTCAGAATTGATTCAGGCTTGACTGGCTCTTCTGTAGGAAGGGTTTCCTCAACTTCAACTTCTTTCCCTTCTTCCCTTGCTTCCTTAATGGCTCTCTCTGCTCGTTTCTTATGGAAATCAGCTAATTTTCTATAGTGATGCTCGGCCTTTTCGATATCCTTCTTGTAATGCGTATGTATAGCTTCTATCATACTATCGTCTAAGAGCGACATATGGTTCTTTACTTTAAAACCTTTGCTGGTTAGAAATTCAACAAGCGTATCAGCCGAAAGATTATATTCGGTAGCTAGCTTATAAACTCTTGTTTTTTTCGCTGCAGTATCTGCCATAAAATTATTCTATCTTTTTATTCTTCTTCTTCGAATTGCGCTTTAATAATTTCGATTATACTATTTGCTTTTTCTTCATCGAATCCTTCTATTTCCAGTAATTTTTCAGCGCCGGCTGTTAACACTTCCAGAGCAGTGTCATAACGATTATTTATCAGAGTTTCATACACCTCTTCACCAAGTTCTTCCTTCAAGTCAATTAGCTCAATATCTTCATCATACTCTTCGAAGGGTTTTTCTTCACGCAGCACATCAACTTCGTAACCAGTAAGTTTCATTGCCAAACGAATGTTTACGCCGTTTCTTCCAACTATTAATGAAACCTGATCAGAGTCTGCTGTAACAGAGGCTTTTTTAGCTTCTTCATCCACTTCAATAAGTTTAATTTTAGCAGGTGCAAGTGATCTTTGAATATACAATGTTGGGTCATCAGTGTAATTAATCACATCAATATTTTCATTATTCAATTCTCTTACAATAGCATGAATTCTTACACCCTTCATGCCAACGCAAGCACCTACCGCATCAATACGGGTATCCTGTGATTCAACTGCAATCTTAGCTCTTTCACCTGGTTCGCGAGCGATCCCTTTGATCTCAATAATGCCATCATAAATTTCAGGTATTTCAATTTCAAATAATCTCCTCAAAAAATTATTATCTGCTCTTGATACAACTATCTGCGGACCACTCCCGATTTTATTAACCTCTTTAACAATTGCTCTTATAGTTTCTCCCTTTTTATATTTTTCGTACGGAATCTGTTCATCACGGGGGAGAACGAGCTCATTTTTATTATGATTAATAAGTACATCGCTTTTTCTTATCTGATAGATATCACCAACAACAATTTCTCCAACAAGTTCTTTGTATTCGTTATATACAATATCTTTCTCAATCTCTCTTATTTTTTGATTAAGGCTTTGCTTTGCAAGGACTATTAATCTCCGACCGAGTGAGGCAAGTTCAATCTTTTCTACATAATCCTCACCAACTTCCAGTTCATCTTCATTCCCTTTACGGTTAACTTCTTCAATACTTATCTGCGTGGCCGGGTCAGTTACTTCGTCAACAATTTGTCTTTCAAGATATATTTCAATATCACCACGGTCCACATTAACAACAACATCACATCTGGCATCTTCACCATACTTCTTTCTAACAAGAAGTCCGAAAACATCTTCAAGGATGCCTGCGAGCACATCTTTATCGATGCCTTTCATCTTCACCATATCGGCAAAAGATTCAACTATTTCGCGGTTCATTTACTTATATCTCCTTTAATTAAAACTTACTAAAACTTTTGCTTTAATAATATCTTTGAATTTTATTTTTATTTCTTTGTTCGACTTAAAAGTCAGAACTTCATCTTCAATAGAAATCAGTTTCCCTTTGAATGTTGATGATGATTCAACTGCATTGAATTCGACTTCGAACACCCTGTTAATATGCTTTGGAAATTGCTTCAGAAATATCAGAGGTCTGTCAATACCAGGAGAAGATACATCTAACCGGTAGGACTTAATTAAATTATTCTCATCGATTTGTTTAATAATTTCTCGGCTTACAGAAGCACAATCATCAGCCGTGATATTTTTTTCACCATCGATAAAGACCTCAATTACTCTATTGCTCTCCAGACCGCGAACAATAAGATCAACCAGGAATAGATTGTTTCGCTCGGCAATTTGTTGAGCAATTTCACGGATATTTTCAAAATTCTGTTTCATACAAACAAAAATCGCCCAAAAAGGGCGAAAAAGAACACTCAAAGATACGTTTAATTACCGAATTACCAAAGCAACTTTATTTATACCCCATTAAATCTTAGTTTTGCTGGAAGGTATGTCTTTTTCTTCTGTTTTCTTCTGAATTCCCAATTCTTCCTTCTTTTTCTTCCTTTCATAATTGCTGCTGAAAATTAAACCGATAACTAAACCCAAAATAAATATCACAACAATCATTACAATCAATGGAGCCTGAACTGACCAGAATAAAAATTTAAGTTCGGTTGTAATGGTGTTCTGGCTAGCTATAATTGCAAACAACAGGAAGAGAAATGAGATAATTATTATTTTCAGACGCATAGTAACCTCACTAAATAAAATTTGGTTCACTAATATAGGTATTTTCTGTCATGCTGAGACAGCTACTGACTCTCAAGAAAAAAGGCGACTCTTCCGAATCGCCTTTGAATTTTGTAACTCCCTTCCCCTTGGGGGAAGGGACGGGGATGGGGCCTTTACTTCATCAGCAACATTTTCTTTGTATCTATAAAAGTTCCATTCTGCCCGCTGGCTTTTAACTGGTAAACGTACGTACCTGAAGGCAGGTTACTTGCATCAAAGCTGAAGCTATGATAGCCGGCATCCAGGGTTCTGTTGACCAGGTTAGCAACAAGCTCACCAACAATGTTGTAAACTTCAATTGTAACAGTACTCGACTGCGGAATTGAGAAACCAATTGTGGTAGCAGGGTTAAATGGATTAGGATAATTTTGTAACAATACATAACTCTCTGGTGCGGAAACTTCCACAACGACAGCATCACTATATTCAACTTTTCCATCTAAATCAACCTGCTTGAGTCTATAACTGTAAGAACCCATATTGAGGTTTTCATCTGTAAATGAGTAGCTCATTCTTTCGGTTGTAGTTCCGAATCCTGGTACGAATCCTACTTCCTGCCATCTCTCATCGAGTGGTGTTTTCCTTTCAATCGCAAAACCGGAGTTGTTTGTTTCAGTTGCGGTTGACCAATTTAATGTTACAGAATTTTCATCAGCCGTAGCTGTGAAAGATGCAAGTTCAACAGGAATCATCGCTAATGCAAGCAAGTATGCTTCATAAGCATCAATTCTTCCGGCTCCATATCTGTTATCTTTTCCCGGATTACCTTTCTCTACAGAAGTCGTTTGTATTATCATGCTAACTTCTGCCGGGGTTAAATTTGGATTAATTGATAAAACTAATGCAACAGTTCCGCAAACATGCGGTGTTGCACCTGACGTTCCACTGAAAGAAGAATAACCTCCTCCATCTGCTGTTGATGTCGTTCCATTACCTGGTGCAGATACATCTGGTTTTAATAAACCCATTGAACCGGGCAAGGTTTCATAAGGATAGTCCTGATACTCTGGAGGCATCGGATATGGATAGCTTGGGTGGTTAATTTGAAAATCTTCCCATGCTGTAGGGCCCCAAGGTGAACTACTAGCAATAATATCGGTTTGAGCAGTAACATTTCCAACTCCAATTACTGAACTTAATCCGCCAACCAATGTCTGGTCCGGATGAATCCAGGACGGTGGTGTGTTTCCGGGTGCGGATATATTAAAGGGAATTCCTACAGTATTACCATCATTGCTGGTTGAGTTAGTGTGAACAACACCGGCAGCTAATTCCAAATCATTCATCTGCCTGTTCATTGGATAATTAGGTTGAGTTGAAAAATACCATTTGTAGCTGTGTGAGCTGGTAATTACATCCACTCCAGCAGCAACTGAATACTGAATAGCCAGCCAGGAAGTTGATTCCCCGCTGAGCTTACAATTAATTAATTTAGCTCGTGGTGCAACTCCCGTTTGTGTACCGTTAGTTCCATCACCGCATATAATACCAGCAGTACTGGTTCCATGAGTACCGTTCGGTCCGGGATTATTATCGTTACCTGAAAAATCCCAGCCAAGAAAATCATCTATATAGCCATTTGCATCATCGTCGACACCATTGATATCGCCGGGATCAAAAACCCAGGCAGCACCATTCCATTCAATGGTATGACCATCATTATCAAAATCTTCACCTAAATTATTCCAGATATTATTTATTAAATCTGGATGATCCCAATCGCAGCCCGAATCGTGATTAGCAGCTATAACGCCCTGTCCGCTATCACCAGCTGCCCATACTGCAGGTGCATTTATTAATACTAAGCCTGGTTGTGGAGCTGGATTATCGTTTGGATCCGGTGGATAGAGAGTGGGTGTTGTTTCCGTCGGGTCGGTTACCAAACTCTCATCAAATTTAGCATCATATCTTATTTCTGCAATTTCATTAAATGTCTCTGCCATTTGATAAATAACCTCGGGAACCGCAGAAAAAACTACGGTGTTCGCAGCCCAGAGAATATCGATCTTGCTTACAAGATTTTGCTGCTTTGCATTTTCGAGATAGCTGCGTACAGCTTGTTGCTTCTCATCTGCAAATTCTCTTAGAATTCTGACAACTTCTTTTCGTTTCTCCTTTTTTGGAAGAAATGAAGTTTGTTGTCTTAAATCTTCGTATGAATATTGCTCGCTCAATGTTGCATATACATCTATCATCTCGTTGCTTGCTGCATCAAGTAAAACAACCTGCAAGTAAGGATGAATTTTTGAGATATTAGCCTGAGCATTGGATTCAACCGGGAGGATGAGAATGATTGAAAGAAGGAAAAGAATGGTTAGGAATTTTTTCATGAAGTAACCTTTCATTTTATGGAGTAAGGAATTGAATTTCAAATGATAATCTGTTTATTTTTTATGGTAATAGCAACCCCTAAAGAAAATTTTTATGAGGTTATTTGAGAATATAATATGGCAATGTTTTATTATTCAGATTTTGAGTCTTAGCCTGAGACACATCCAGTAACTTCAAAAAATGAGTCTAAAATTTAAAATATTAAACAGGGAATAATTTTCACTATGAAAACTATTTATTGAGATTTTATTTTTAAAGTGGATACCTAATTATTCAATAAAATTTTATTGATAGCATTCACGTGCGACTCTACTCTGGCTTTTTCTTCTTTACTTAATTCAAGTTTTTCTATTTCAAAATATTCACCAAGCGCTTCTTCATACAGTCCCTTATCATAAAGAATATCTGCAAAGAATATCCTGTAGTTTGCCAACTGTTTTGTATCAGGATATTTTCTGTATGTTTCTTTTGCAAAAATAACAGCCGATTCTTTCAAACCACTATTAGCGAGCTGTACTGCACCATTCAATCTCATAATACCAAAATTATCAACTGTGGTTTTAACATCTTTATTGTTTTCCTTATTCCCGTAAGTTGCAGTATTATTCGATGAGCCTTTACCATTAGTCTTTGGTGCGTTAATCATGTCTTCCATTGCTAGTGCAAGTAGTAATTCATCTGTGCTCATACTTTTTATGCTTGCAACGGAGATAGCTGAGAGTTCATTTAAAAGTATAGAATTATCAGCTCCGACTAATTTAACAAAGGATTTCGCTCCGGTGGAGACAAATGCATCAGAGCTAATCGTCTTTCCTTCTTTCACTTCAAA
>JBATIA010000427.1:0-8630 GCA_049667415.1 Ignavibacteriaceae bacterium | reverse complement strand
GAATGACAGCTTATGCATGTTTTTGTCAAACTCATTTCAAATTTCTTACCTGACGCTGCTGTAAAAATTCTGTCACCATTTCTAACAACGTCATCTCTCCAAACATTCAAGAGTTCCATATGATTATGGCGCATATATTCTGTGGTCATAACACATTCTTTTTGATCTTCTCCTGTTGGTAAAACCAATTTGGGTTTAATAGTAGGATTGCCAAAAGCCAGATCATACCAGATGGGAGAAGTAAACAATATTAAGAAAACAATTATTCCAATAATTATTTTTCCTGAATTGTACATAATTAAATCCTTAATTCATCAGATTAGAATATTGATATCTATAAAGTTCATCATTTTGCTATACTATCATTTACCACTAACGGATCTCCACGTAGATCTTTTGTTCTTTCCGTTTCACCTTTCATAATTAGTGCATTCCCAACTAACTCGTGAATTCCACCAACTTCCACACCTCCAACCCAGTAATCCATCAGCGGTGGTAATGTTGCTTTATCAATAGCACAAATACATCCAAGGAAATTCACATCATATTTTTCTTTTACGAATTTGACAGCATTTGCTCGTGGCAATCCGCCTCTTAAACGCATCTCAAGATTTTCATCAGTACCTAAACCGGCACCGCTGCCACAACAAAATGTTTGTTCTTTAATAGTGTTTTCCGGCATATCAAAGAAATAATTGCAAACGTTATTAATTATATAGCGTGGTTCTTCGATTAAACCCATTGCACGTGCCGGGTTACAAGAATCGTGGAAGGTTACTCTGCGATGATCATTGCGGCTTTTATCCAACTTGATTTTATTATTTTTTATTAAGTCCGCAGTAAACTCGCAAATATGAACCATCTTTGTTGAGTTTGCATTTTCAAACTTGGTACCTGTAATTGGAGAAACAGGTTCTTCAAGAAAATCAGCAGGACCATTCATTGTATCCATATACTGATGTAAGACTCTCCACATATGTCCGCACTCACCACCAATAATCCATTTAACACCAAGCCGTTTAGCTTCAGCATAAATTTTAGTGTTAAGTGATTTCATCAAATCGTGAGAAACAAAGGAACCAAAGTTTCCACCTTCGGAAGCAAATGTAGTCCAGGTATAATCCAAGCCGATTTCATGGAAGAGTGCCATATATCCGAGTAATGTAAAGTAATGAGGTTCACCGAAGTAATCTGCAGATGGAACAACAAACAGAATTTCTGCACCTTTTTTATTTATAGGCGCATCTACCTTTATTCCAGTAATAGATTCCAAATCTTCAATTGCAAAATCTATACTGTCTTTAAAACCATGAGGCTGAATACCAAGATGGTTACCTGTTCTGAAACTGTTAGCAACAGGAGTGATTACCCAATCAATATTAATTCCGATGAGATTAAGAAGCTCGCGTACTAATATTGTAACTTCAGCAGTATCTATACCGTAAGGACAAAATACTGAACAACGTCTGCATTGTGTACATTGATAGAAATAGTAAAACCATTCTTTTATTACATCGATAGTTAATTCACGTGCACCTGCAAACTTGCCAAAAACTTTCCCTGCTGCTGTAAAATCATTTCTGTAAATTGATCTTAGAAGTTCGGCACGAAGTACAGGCATGTTTTTAGGATCACCTGAACCAATAAAGAAATGGCATTTGTCCGAACAAGCACCGCAACGCACACAAATATCCATAAAGATTTTTAGAGAACGGAATTTATCTAAACGCTCTTTAAGACCATTTAATATTATTTCTTTCCAGTTCTCAGGTAATTGCCAGTCCGGATCTTCTGGTTGCCATTTACGCGGATTAGGTAATTGCAGATACTCAACATTTTTTGGAATCCCGCTGTAATTATAAACACCTCGTTTAAATTCAACTGATGGATCCAGCCATCCCTTTTTAGGTAGTTCATAATCAATTTTTTGAGCTAATTCTTCAGGTTTGATTATTGATTCAGACATCTTTATTCTTTCTCTAATGGTATTCCGGCTGCCTTCATTTTATCTCTGAATTCATCTTCGTATTCTTCATAAGTATGAATTCGTACTGGCTTATTCCACGGATTGATGTGTCTTTTCATACGATTATTGTTTGCTAAATTTCGTGTAGGTGATAAGAAAACTCCGGGCATATGCAA
Source organism: Ignavibacteriaceae bacterium (assembly GCA_049667415.1). Classification (GTDB taxonomy): domain Bacteria; phylum Bacteroidota; class Ignavibacteria; order Ignavibacteriales; family Ignavibacteriaceae; genus IGN2. The sequence continues at coordinate 6,488 of JBATIA010000427.1, read as the reverse complement.
CAGCTTGCTAAAAGGAAAATATGCTAATAAAACGCTCACAAGAAAGAGATGAATATAAAACATAATTCCAATTCCCTGTGGAATGACAGGATTAAAACTGAATAATCCAACGGCTAATTCTTTTACACTTACAATATCAACTTTCGTAAAGTATCGCATTAAAATTCCTGTCACGGCAATACTAATAATCAGGAACAACGGAAAGTAATCGGATGATAATGAAATGTATTTTAGCTTTGGATCAATCACCCGTCTTAGAAACAGGAATGTCAATGCTGCCAAAATCATAACATTGGTTAAGAATAAAACGGGTAATCCTATTTGGAATAGACCATCGTAATTTTGTAAGAAAATAACAAACGATGGAATCGGTTCAGTAAAATATCTGAAGTGCCTTAATACAATTATTAAAAAAGACCAGTGGAATACAAGTGCACCCAGCCATAAATATTTGCTGCTTCCGTAAACCAAAGCCGGTCCATCTTTTAGCTGTGCTTTTGTGTTTCTAAACAGCGAGCGAAAAAGTAAAATTTCGAGAGCCATTCTTCCTATTACCCCAAGAGTGGAATGAGGGCTGTCCAATTTGCTGCTTTTTATCCAGCCTAATGATTTTTGTTGACCTGTGACTGTAGTTATTCTAAAGGGAACCGGAGACTTTGCCCAATTAACTACATGGTAGATAATCCCCAATAGAAAGGTAGCCACCGCAGTATATGGAATGATGACTCCAAATAAAAATTCTAATTGAGCTGTCTCAACTCCAACAATAACTGCAACGATTATTAGAAGAACAGCAAAAAATGAAAACAAAATATTCATCAAAATTTCCTCTTATTGAATAATGCTCTTAATACAATAAAAGAGAGTGCGTTAAGAGAAAAATATCTTACACTTTGTAATATCTAAATCAAAAGAACAAAAGACTAAAAATCTTCAGAAGTTTCATCAGTCTTGTACGATTTAGATTTTATTTCATTAACACGAATGTTGAAAACTTTTTCCCGGGATTCCATGTAAAGATCAAAGCCTATAAGCACTATTTGATCAATTAAGAATTCAATTTTTAATAATTCATCAGAAGTGGTTTTTTCTACCAATTCAGTTTTAAGCTCATCTCTAATTGCTTTTTTAAGATCGAGTAGAAAATAGACAGCTTGAGATGGGGAAAAACACTGAACGGCTCTTATCCTTATTATTTCTTCCAGTAAGAATTTTATCTTTTCAATATCACAATCATTTATTAATTCATCAAATATCTTTTCAGCATTCGTAGTGATGGTATAACCAATGGGATTACTAAACTGATTTTTTTTCAATTTTAAAAAATTAGAAGCTTCCGCAGGATATGAATTAAGAATTACCTCGATCCAATTACCAACGATCGCCTGTCTCTTTTTATTTAATAGCTCATTGATCATACACAACAGCAACTATATTAACAGAAAACAAAATAAAGACCGGAATTAATTTCTGCTTGATTCTTTGAAAAAAAATCAAGATCAGATTTTATATAACCCGTTCTAATTGATTAAACACATCCAGTTGGTTTAGTTAAACCGGCAACTTTACAAGCTCCTTTAGCAGGTCCGGATGGATATAGTTCATAAATTTCTTTAAGAGAAAAACCAGTTTCTTTGCACAGTTTCCTGATCATTGGAGCGATACCAAATTGTTTATAATAATCACGCAGATAGTAAACAAGTTTCCAATGCTTATCCGTCATTTCCGCAACATCTTCAGTTGTAGCTAAAGCTTTTGCTACTTCTTCATTCCAGGATTCGGGTTCTTGAATGAATCCGTCCTCATCAACTTCAATTTTGATTTCTCCGTGTTCAAAAATTGGCATTTTATTATTCCATTATTTGTTAGTGAATAAGTATTTTGATTAATGTTTTATTTCATTTCAATATAACCGCAGGGACATTGCTCTGCACATTTTTTACAACCATTACAAAATTCCAATTTGAATTTGTAAGGCTCATATTTTCTAACAGGTTTTACAATTGCCTGATCCTGGCAATAGCTCCAGCAGGTTCCGCAGTCGAAACAAGATCCGCAGCTCATGCAGCGCATTGCTTCAGCAATTACCTGCTCTTCTGTTAAAGTAGAGCTTATTTCGAGACCAAGTTCTTTTAAACGTTCAGCAGGCGGCATTACAAATGGTTCGTTTCTTAGTTTGCTCTCATAATAATCTAAAATTATTTTATCGTGCGGAATCAAAGGCAGCTTTTCTTCAGGCTTCGGTTCAATGCCACGGAATTTATTGTGAATTGTCTCGGCTGCCATTCTTCCCTGGGAAATTGCAATTGTCGCTAATCCAAGTTCAATTGCATCTCCACCTGCATAAGTTTTTTCAACCTCAGTTGAACCATCTTCTTTTGTTTTAATCCAGTCTTTGCCTTCGTGAAGATTTTCCATTCCTTCGAAATCAGGTTCCTGGCTTATCGCTGCTATGACTGTTGAGGCGTCTATAAAAAAGAAATCATCGGCAATTGGAACAGGCCTTCTTCTGCCTGAAGAATCGGGTTCACCTAATTCCATTTTCTGGCATTTCATTTTTGTGATTAAATCACCATTTTTTTCGAACTCGACAGGAGCAGCAAGAAATTCAAGTTTAACTCCTTCTTCTTCAGCACCAACTATTTCTTCTTCAATTGCAGGCATTTCAGTCCTGGTTCGTCGGTAGACTACTGTAACATCTGCACCGAGTCTTCTTGAAACTCGTGCCGCATCAATTGCAGTATCGCCGCCGCCTATAACAAGAACTTTATCTCCTACTTCAATTTTATCACCTGAATTAATTTTGTTCAGAAATTCAGTCCCTGTATAAACATTTGTTGCATCTTCATTTGGAATTCCAAGCAACTTTCCTTTGTGCGCACCAATCCCAACAAAAATAGCATCGAAATCTTCCTGTATTTTATTGTAAGGAATATCTTTTCCGATTATCTGGCTGCACTTAATCTCGACACCAAAATCTTCAATTCTTTTAATTTCTTTATCCAGAATTTCTGATGGAAGACGATATTCCGGAATACCGTAACGTAACATTCCACCCGGTTTACTAAACGCTTCAAATACTGTTACTGAATATCCTCTACGCGCTAACTGATATGCACAGGATAGTCCGGCCGGACCAGCACCTATCACAGCAACTTTTTCAGGATGTTTATCATCAGTTAACTTTTGGAATTTGAAATTATGCTCTAAAGCATAATCTCCAATAAATCTTTCAATGCTGTTTATTCCAACGGATCCATCTTTATGATCTCTGTTGCAATCATCTTCGCAAGGATGGGGGCATACGCGTCCACATACAGAAGGAAATGGACTTGTTTCGGAAAGTAAATTCCAAGCTTTTTCATACGAATCATGATATGATCTTTCCGCACCTTCGGTTTGGCTTATTGTTGTAATGATTTCTCTTATTTTATTTCCGCTGGGACATTTATTCTGGCAGGGCGGTAATTTGGGAACATAAATCGGACGCAGCGGTGAGGATTCTACTGATGAACCACCAACCGATTGGGATCTCAACCCTCCTAAACCTTTTTTCGTTTTCTTTACGAGCTTAGCCACTTAAGAACTCCTTTCACATACTTTTTTTAAATGTGACCTACTTTAAATCAATTTGCTATTAACCCGCGTAAGGATACATTCCCCTTTTAACATCTTCCAACTGAGCTAATATTTCATTATGCTTTGTCTCATCTGTCATCAGATAGCCGAGTAAATAGCGAACGATGAAATTATTACTGTTTTTTCTTGATTCCTCAGCCAATCTTACAGTTTCTTTTTCAAGTTCGATATGATTTTCAATCATACCCCAAACTTCGCTAAGTTCTTCGGGTTGAAGTTGAATAGCTTCTTTTTCAAAACTATCGATTAATAATTGCTGTACTTTTTTGTGCATTGCAGAATCCTGCTTGATAATTTCCATTACTTGCTTAACAACGGGATTTTTTGTTTTAGCGATAATTTCAGTAGTTGATTTTACCGAGGCATCCTCAATTTTTTGCCATTTCTTTAAAGTTGCAACTAATTTTTCATTTAACTCTTTTTGTTTTGCCATTTTGTTACCCTTCTATTAATATTTTATTTTTTTTTAATTCTTTGAACTTTCTTGCACTTTCTATCATTCCATCCACCCATTCCGGAGAAGCAAGAGCATGGATATGAAGATAACTTGCAAACACATTTTTGTAAACCAATCCATCTTTTTTATTAAAGCAGCCAGTACCACGTATTACTGAAAGCACGCTGTTTATATTTTCATCATACTCATAAATTGCTGAGTAATGGAATTCATGACCATTTAGTTGAGTACCAACTTTATAAAACGGATTCTCGCCCTGAACAACTGCACGGTAATAGCCATGCCCCTGCGGGTTATCATGCATCTTTATGCTAATTGGTAGAATATTAGTTAAGGAATATTTTTTTCCTTTCCACTCAACTTCTTTTGCAAGATACATTAAACCGCCACATTCAGCGTAAATCGGTAATCCTTCTTCAGCCATCGCTTTAAGAGACTGCATCAGTTCCGTGTTTAATTCAAGCTTAGTTAAATTTGTTTCGGGGAATCCGCCACCAATATACACTGCATCTAAATCTTCCAAATCAGTATCGTGAATTGCAGATATCGGAATTAACTCCGCACCGGCCTCACCTAACATTTCCAAATTTTCTGGATAATAAAAAGAGAACGATCGATCTTTAAAATATCCGATTCGCACTTTTCTTTGTTCTGATACAAAAACATCATTCAAATTTTTATGATTTTCGTACTCAAGCAAAGGAGATTTGTTTGCAATCGTGACAATCGCGGGCATATCCACATAATCATTTATTATTTTTCTTAAATCAGTAATTAAATCAGTTTTACCCTCGAATTCATCGGGAGTTACTAAGCCCAGATGTCTCGACGGCAACACATAATCATTTTGTAATTTTGGAATGGAACCTAAAACAGGAATGCCTGTCGTTTCTTCAATTGCATCCTTAGCAACTTTAAGGTGTCTCTCCCCTGCTACCTGATTCAAAATTACTCCTGCAATGTTTAAGTCAGGATCAAGTTTAGTACAGCCTAAAATTGTAGCTGCAGCAGTACGGGTAACTTTAGTTAGATTTTGCACAATGATTACCGGTGCTTTAATTAGCTTAGCAAGTTCGGCTGTGCTGTGAGTTCCCAGGCTATCGACACCATCGAACAGACCCCTGTTTCCTTCAATTACACTAACATCACTTTTAGCAGCATTTTTCAGGAAAGAATTTTTTACTTTCGGAAAACCCATCAGGTAAGTATCCAGATTTCTTGCAGGTTTATCAGAAACCAAGCTTAACCATGCAGCATCAATGTAGTCCGGTCCTTTTTTAAAGGCTGAAATATTCAGACCTTTTTCTCTCAACCAGGCAATTATACTGCAGGTAAGAACTGTCTTTCCCGAATCACCAGACAATCCGCCAATAACAACCCTTGGATAACTTATACTTTGCATATCTTTATTGATTATATCATTACAAAAGAAAATTAATTTTCAGCACCTTCTTTATGAGGGATCTCAATAAAGCTTCCGCCAAAATATGTGTAAACGCATTTACCTGAATCCATTAATTCTCTAATGGCGAGTTTAGCTAGTTGTTTATCACATTTTTCTGCCCCAAATAATTCGATCACCGCTTTAGTTAAATCAGTTGCCTTCCATTTTTTCTGACCCATAGAATCCTTTACCATTTTATACATTGCATTAGCAACTTCTTCAACTGATACTTGCTCAGCCATTTTATTCTCCTTTTAATAACTTAAATGTGTACTTCGTTTAAATGTTAAACCTGCATGTTTGAAATCATCAATATGTTCTTTCTTAAATTCTATTCCTGTCATCTGGAAGAATCTTGGCCAGCCAATACGATTAATCCATTCACCCATTCTTTCGTAAGGCTTTGCATTTTTTGCCCAGATGTCTACTAGATTTTTTACAGCATCAACAACTTCCGGCCATCTCGGAGGATTGTTTGGTAGAAATGGAATTGCTAGCTTGGAAAACATTGGTTCTGTTCTGGCGTTTGAAACTTTACCACCAACCCAAATTGAAACACCATCATTCAGCGGATCATTCAAAGGCATTGCAGGACAAACAGTGTAGCAGTTAGCACAGAACATACATCTTTCTTCAATTACTTCAACAGATGGTTTGCCTTCGTAGGAAGATGGTTTTATTGCCGCTGTTGGGCAAGAGGCTACAACCGATGGAATTTCACACATTGAATTTAATTTACTTAAATCTGTTTTTGGTGGACGCCTGTGAATTCCTAATATTGCTATATCAGAGCAGTGAACGGCACCGCACATATTTAAACAGCAAGCTAATGCAATGCGGATTTTTGCCGGTAATTTAGTGCTTGTAAAATGATCAATTAATTCATCCATAACTGATTTTACAATACCTGATGCATCGGTAGCTGCAGAGTGACAATGGACCCATCCC
>JBATIA010000426.1:0-3763 GCA_049667415.1 Ignavibacteriaceae bacterium | reverse complement strand
GTATATGGTTGATATAGATTCCAACTATTGCAGTGGAAGCTGTGTTGTAATAATCGTTTGCCTGTCCTCTTTCACCGGAATAAAAAGTAAAGTTCGGTGAAATAAGTGAATTGTCTGCTCCTCCGGTAAAGTCATTCCAGCCACCACTATATTGGTGGTACTTTCCTATTAATTCGTAATACTGCTGTTCTCCGTGCGGTGGAAGGTTGTGTGAACCTTTTTCTGCTTCGTTCAATTCAGCCCAATTAACTCTTTCCCAGGGTGGTAAGGATTCATCATCGCTAATAAGAATTTTTGATAGGTCAGCTCCCTCGTATTGTGCCAGCCATTCCGCATATTGTACTACACTCCAATTTTCATCTGCGAATGCCTGAAAGCTTGCTGTCTGGTCATCACCTTTGTTATCGTAAACAACAGCAGTTGTAATCAAAGCAGCTTCTAAAGCTACAAAGATTCCAGCAATCCAATAATCTTCATTATAAACCTGTCCAGCACCTGGGAAAATTACTGAGAGAACTCCTGAAAGAACAGGAGACTTTTTGCCGGGCAAATCATCTGCCATTGGGTTGACGTTAATTTGAGAAAAGTTATTTTGAATAATTTTTGAATCAGCGTAAAGACTTCCGGTTAAATCAAGCTTTTCATTTTTATTATTCTGGCTATAGGAAATAACAGAGAAAAAAAATGAAATGAAAATCATCATAAAAAAAATATTATTTATTTTCATACCATTACCTTATGTGATTTGGATTGGTAAATGCAGTTTTGCTATTAACTATATCAAATCCAAAAAGAATTCCTCCGTAAAATCTCCATTCTTTACCATAAGTTGCAACACCTCTGTCAACGACCTTTTCGAACGAATCAAATCCGTACGAAGCATTAAAGAAAAATGCTGTCGGGAATAAATAGTATGAACTCATCTGAAGACGGATTTCAGCACCTGCACCTTTTTTAAATTCCCTAAGAGAAGGAAAATCACCGTTCCAGGCATTGCCGTAGTCAAAATGGAAAGAAAGGAAAATTTTGTCGAAGTAAAGAAAGCCCAACTTGTAATCTATATCTCTCCAAAGAGGAAAACGATAAGTAAGATTTAGCCATGCGATTTCATTTCCACTGAGAGAATAAAATGGATAAGCTTTGAAACCGATTAAACCACCAAGATAAAAATCAAAAAAATCAGGTAATTCAGGACCGAGAATAGTTCCGCCTACTAGTCGTGTTGAAAGAGTATGGTCTTTGAACCAAAGTGGAAAATAGAGTTTACCATCAAACAATAGACGATGAAAGTTGTAATTGTTGTATTTTGGAACTAACAGACCATCAGAAATCTCGTATTCACCTTCATTGTTAAAACGGTTCCACTCATAATCATAAACAAAATCAACCTCTGCACCTACCGGATTAATGTCATCATCTCTGGAACGTGCAAGTGCTTCGAAGTTGTAACTCAATCTGAAATCTCTGCCAATAAAATAAGTATCATCTGTTGTGGGATATAGAAATGGTTCACCATCTGTTTCTATGACAAAACTTCCAAGTGTTGCTGTGTAGCGACTAAAAATAAATCTGAGCTCAAGATTATTGTAACGATTAAAAATTCTGTGCTTTGCTGCAAAATCAAATTCAAAAAGATTATAAGTAACCTCAGTCGGAATAACCTGATCATAAGTAACATTTCCATTTACCGTATCGGGACCAAAAAGAACATCAACATCTGCTTTCCTGCTGGTGCTGTAAACTTCTGCAGAGAGTTCCGGTTTCAATCCGAGCAGACTTATTAGTGGCAGCTTGTTCTTATATTCAAAGATCAGGAACAGATCTCTTTCAAGCCTTGAATTGATTGCAGCACCCGCAAAAATTGAATAACGGTTTAACATATCGTTAGAGGCAACATACAAACCGGGTTTTAATTTCTCAATGAAACTATTAGCTGTATTGTAATTGTCCAGCCGGATAAAGGGGAAAAAAGTTAAACTGGAAAATGCACCGCTGTATTTCTCCTCCTTGTAATCAGGTATTTTATAGTCATCAAAATTCTTTAATTTATTAACATCGAATTGACCTATGTCGCCATTTGGTTTACTCATGTCAAGCGGAGGATTCTTTCTCCAGACATAACTGTCACCTGCAACTACGTACTTCTGCTCATCATTTTCCATAAAGAAAATTTTATATCCGGTTGAAGTGTAACCTGAATAAGTAATATTACCTTCTGCATCATCATCAGGCATAAATGCACCACCAATTACATTTGTTAACTGCTTTTTTTCATTTGTAACCGGATTGAGCGAATAAATATTGAAAATTCCTGTCTCATCAGATGCATAAATTAAATTACCATCTTTATCAAAAGTCGGGTTTCTTTCATCGTGTTCTGTCTGGATAACGAATTTTATCTCACCTCCATTAACACTCACTTTAGCAACGTCTCTGGTTTGATGATATGAGTAATCGAAGATAATATATGAATCATCATTTGAGAATTTGGGATTGTAAACCTGTTCCCCGTTTTCAAAAGAAGTTAATGCTCTGAAGTTTTTGCCATTAATATCTATTGTACCCAGATTAGTTGTTCCGTCTTTCTGAAAAAGAAAAACAATATTCTTCCCATCGTGTGAAACGTTAGGATGGTTTGCTCTAAGATTTTCTGTCAGTCGTATTTCGTCATCCTCTTGCACATCATAAATAAAAATATCGTGCACATTATACCAGTCAGGATTATCTTCGGTTATTTTTGCGTAAAGAACTTTATTCTGACCAGGTATCCAGCTATAAGTTGAACGAACTCCACTGATTAATAATTTTTCTTTTTTTGTCTCAATATCATATTCATAAATTCCTGCCGGGCTAAAGTAATCGGATGATTTGTTAGAGATGTAATAAATCTTTTTCCCATCCTTGCTGAAAGTAGGATAAAAGTTTCCAAAACCTTTATCGGCAACCATTTCTCCTTCAACAAGGTTAGCTAAAACTTTTTCACTTCGCTTTGTATAATCTTCCACAAGGAAATTCTGCCATTCAGTATAAATTTCTGTACCATCTTTACCCAGCACATCTCTAAAAGCAGCATCAATAGTAAAATTGCCTATGCTACCAAGCTTTTTGGTTATCTCCCTTAGCTTGTCTTCACCATATTTCTGAGCAATATACCTCGTTAAAGCAAACCCCGAGTTATAAACTGATTCATTCCCAAGACTTGTTTTTCCAAATACCCCCATCTGATTCCAGGTCAGCATATTTCCATCGAGTGCATAACTTCTTAAAATCATATCTCGGTGAGTATCCCAGTTATCGTAGTCAAATTCCTGGCGCATATGCTGTGCAGTTCCTTCTGCAAACCAGGCAGGAACGTTTATAGTGGCAATTGGATAAGAAATAACATAGTTGGGATAACCGTAAAGAATATCCGGTCTTCTTTCTTCCTGGTAATTCAATAATTGCACAAAAATTGCTGGCAGTGATCGCGAAAGTTTCATAGCTGCCTGAAGTTGAACAAGGTGTGTAAACTCGTGTGAGATTACATTGCGAAGCCAGTTGTGTGTTCCTCTAAGATCAAAATCGAGAGCGCTTGTCCATATTTCTATTTTATTATCAAAGAAATATGTAGCACCGTTGGAATAATCATCTATGTCTTTTATTACATAATGGACTTTATCCGGTTCGTATTGGTAAAGAGAAGTGATCGGTCCCCAGACTTCATCAGCGATCTTAGCAACAACTTTAGCTGTTCGTTCTGCACCATTGTGGTAATGAACTTCAA
>JBATIA010000425.1:0-3376 GCA_049667415.1 Ignavibacteriaceae bacterium | reverse complement strand
GCGTCGATGCTTCTTATCAGACCATTCATTAAAATCAACAAAGACAGAATAAAACCTTATCATATCGTTTTTTTTATATTTCTTGTCAGTAATATTGGCGGTGCTTTAACTCCGATCGGAGATCCACCTTTATTTCTCGGATTTCTCCGAGGTGTGGAATTCTTTTGGGTGATTCAGCATGTCTGGTATATCTGGCTTCCAACAATATTACTTGTTACTTTAATCTTTATTGTAATTGATTCACGAAATGTTAGTAAAGTTGAGACAGCTGAAAAATTCAGCGGGAAAATTGAATTCAAAGGGATGAGAAATGTTTTTTATCTTCTTGTAATTGTTATTTCTGTATTCATTGATCCGGCAGTTATCAGTTGGGTCCCAAGCTTAAGTCCTTTGCCAATTGGAATACGAGAGATTATAATGTTTTCGATGGTAATTATTTCATATAAAACAGCAGACGATGATATTCTTAAAGCAAACGAATTTAATTTTGAGCCAATAAAGGAGGTTGCTTATTTATTTGTAGGAATATTTGCTACAATGATTCCTGCACTTCAACTTATCTCTCACGAAGCAAATATACTTGGAGAGAAATTAACTCCTGGAATTTTTTATTGGGCTACAGGAATACTCTCGTCATTTTTAGATAACGCTCCTACTTATCTCAATTTCTTAAGTGCAGAGATGGGTAAATTTGGAATGAATGTAAACATGCCTGCTGAAGTCCTGAAGTTTGAACAACTACATCCGATATATCTTTCTGCGATCTCAGTTGCAGCAGTATTTTTTGGTGCGATGACTTACATTGGTAACGGTCCGAATTTTATGGTTAAATCCATAAGTGAAAGATCGGGAATTAAAATGCCAAGCTTCTTTGGTTTTCTGATTAAATATTCAATCCCGGTTTTAATTCCAATTTTTACAATTGTATGGTTAGTGTTTTATTTTCAAAAAGGTTGATTAATGAAAAGTATTACAGAAGTATTAAAAGAAAAGAGAACAGGTTTATATTTTGGAAACAGAGTCTTACTGCCTTTTCATTGTCATATCCTAAAATTGAATATAGAAAATGATTTGATAACTGATTTCAGTCCTTGCTGCAAAGGCTTATATGTTTCTGAAAATCCTGATTTTATGGAAATTTATTTTCATGATTATAAAGACCTTGGCGAAGTAATTACAAAATATGAAGCAATTAAGATGATTGTTGTTGAGAAAGGCAAAGACATCTTCAATGAAAAATATCATATTACGCTTGCTCTTCATCCGGAAGACAATCATCAGTTGAGAATTGAAAAATTAGGCGAAAATCAAATTTTTATTGAGTAACTATGTTTAATAACATCCAGGAATTTTATAATATTTTACCACTGATAATCCTTGGAAGCGGAATTGTCATTTCCGTTTTTATTGAGATGTATTCACAAAAAAGTGAATCTGTCTTACCATGGTTTTCGATTTTAATTTTCCTTTCTGCTGGATTTTATTCTTTGCTCACTGTTGCGAATGAGTCTATTGTTCTTCAAAACATGTTCTCTACAGGTGGAAGAACAAATATTTTCTTTTTTATTTTTAATATTGGTGCTGCACTGGTTTGCTTACTCTCAGTTGATTACACGAAAAAATATGGAATGAATTACGGTGAGTATTATATTCTAATACAGAGTTCAGTTTTAGGGATGATGATGATGGCAGGTGCAAAGAATTTATTTATGATATTCCTGGGACTTGAAATTATGTCCATCTGTTTTTACGTATTAGCCGGTGTTAACAGAAAAAAAGAAAAAGCTATCGAGGCATCGCTTAAATATTTTCTGCTTGGTGCATTTGCTACTGGATTTTTGGTTTATGGAATTGCACTTATATATGGCTCTGCTCATTCAACTTCAATTGATGTTATAAATTCTGGATTCAAAGATCTTTCCACAAACATTATTTTTTTAGTTGGCATACTTTTGTTTCTTATCGGGTTTTCATTCAAGATAGCTGCATTCCCATTTCATATGTGGGTCCCCGATGTATATCAGGGTTCACCAACTACTGTTACGGGTTTATTCTCCACAGTTGGAAAAGCGGCAGCCTTTTCAGCGATCATTGCGACGTTAAATGCATTGTTCTCAGGTGAAAATGAAAGCTTATTCCTTCCATATTTAGCAGTACTATCTATCTTTTCGATGTTGTTCGGAAGTATCGTGGCTATTGCCCAGAGCGATATTAAAAGAATGCTAGCCTATTCATCGATTTCTCATGCCGGATATATTCTTATTGGTTTAGCTGCAGGCACACCAATGGGTGTTGCTGGTGTGGTTTTTTACCTGGCTGTTTATACATTTATGAATCTTGCAGCATTCGGAATAATTTCGCTGATTGAAGGAGAGAATGATACAAACCTTTCGATAGATTCTTATGCCGGATTGGGTTCAAGAAATCCTGTGCTTGCTGCTTTGTTAGCAATTATAATGTTTTCTCTTGCCGGAATTCCTCCCTTAGCTGGATTCTTTGCTAAGTATTACGTCTTTATTGCTGCTATTAAAAGTAATTTAACATGGCTTGCTATACTTGGAATTATTTCTAGTGTAATAAGTGTATACTTCTATTTGAGAATTGTAGTACTTATGTATTTCAAAGAAGGCGATCAGGAAACAATTCCGTCTAAAAGCTTTAGCGGAATGCTGGGAGTGGTTATTTCCGTCTTACTTGTAATCCTTATTGGAATTTTACCGGGTTCACTTTTGGATTTGATAAATTCATATCTTTAACTTGTACCTGTCCGATTCTGTATTAATAATTATTTTTTAATCTATATAACATGATTCCTCTCTATTCAACAAAACAGATCAGAGAAGTTGATGAATACGCCATCAATAATTTGGGAATGCCGGGAATAATATTGATGGAGAATGCGTCACGTGAAATATTTCAAATAATTAATGAGAGAATTGAAAATTTAACATCACCTAAAATCGGATTTGTGTGTGGTAAAGGAAATAATGGTGGTGATGGGTTTGCTGCTGCCAGGCATTTTTCAAATGCCGGTTACGAAGTTGTGGTGGTTTATTTTGGAGCCGAAAAGGAAATGTCGGAGGATTGCAGGTTAAATTTTGTGATACTGAAAAAATTATCGTCCTTGAATAAAAAAATTATCATTAAAAAATATACTTCAATTTCTTCACTAAACTCTCTTAAACCTTGTAAAGTAATTTGTGATGCTTTACTTGGAAGTGGAACTAAAGGTGCACTACGTGAACCTTATCTCTCAATAATAAAATATTTAAATAAATTAAAATCCTTAAAATTGGCTATTGATATTCCAACCGGTTTAAATGCAGACACAGGCTATGCAGAAACCTCATTTAATGCTGATTTGACAATAACACTT
>JBATIA010000424.1:0-1734 GCA_049667415.1 Ignavibacteriaceae bacterium | reverse complement strand
TATTCATGAATCCATATTCCAGACCAAAATTAGCGATATCTTCCAATGAATTATTTGCTGTATATGCACCAGCAAGTAATAAATTATTTTGTTCGTTAAAGTCAAATGCATATGTTAAGCTTAACTGGAAGAAGCTAGGTATCTGGAAAGCTTCGGTGATTATCTGATAGCTTCCACTTGAAGAGCCAGGTATAGAGCCAGGGATACCAGTTCTTGTAGACAAATCCGGCCCTGAGTATTCCATATTAGTACCGATGTTCTTAACAGCCGCTCCAATCATTAAAGACTCAGAGAACCGATATTGAACACCAGCATCTATTGCAAAACCAGTTGCGCTGGTGTTTTGTATATTCTCGGATATCAGCTTAAGGTTTGTTCCTATAGAAATTCTATCTGTAAGAATTTTTGAATATGTAAACCCAATTGTCAGGAATGACGGAGAGTAGGTTTGCCCAGTTCCATCGGGAAACTGTTCAGTGGTTATCGGGATATCTCCAAAGTCGAAAGATTTCAGATCCAATCCAATTGATCCAAAATCACCAAGACTGGTTCCTACTGCAAAGTAAGATACGTTAATATCCGCAAGGTAATTAATATAACTAAACATGGCCTCGGTTTGCGGATAAACATCCAAACCAGCAGGGTTGTAGTATATGGACTCCAGTCCTGTTAAATTAGCCAGGAAAGCACCTCCTGTCGCTATTCCACGTGCACCAACAGGTATTAGCAGTTGTTCAGCACCGGTTGTACCTTTTCTTGCAACATCACCTGCATAGATTGAAGTTGCAATCAGAATCGGTATTAGAATTAGTATTATTTTTTTCATTTTATAAACTCCACTATTTTAACTTAAAATAGCTGGCAGGCAAATTAATTATTTATACCTGCCAATCTTAATTTCACTAGAACCTTTGTATTTGTTTCTGAGGCATAATTATTGCAAACTTCAAAACTTTATCACCATACTTTGGTGATGACACAATAGCAAGATACATTCCTGAAGCCACTCTTAATTCAGATTCATTTTCTACATCCCAACGCAAGAAGGGTGATCTCGGAGAATCTTTGTCCTCAGTACTCAGCGTTCTTATAAGTGTACCTGACAAAGAATAAATCTTAATTGTTATTTCTTCAGGCAAATTTGTAAATGTCACAAACGGCTCATCAGGTGTGTTTGAATAATAATTAGTTAATGTATTATACCCATATAATGGATTAGGATATACATTCACTCTTTCCCATTGAGCACGTTCCTGGTCTTCAGTTAATGTTGTACCTCTAAGCGTACTGAACTGGTAAACATCATCCTCAGTGTAAGGATATTCATCCAACGGAATAGTGAGCACATCACCAGGTGTAAACCAGGCAGTTGAATCTATTCTTACCAATCCAAAGAAGTACATAGTGCTGAGAAACGGCGAATCAAAAATAGCTCTTTGTTCATCCGTAATTCCCTGAACATCAGTAGGTAATTTAGGTAAAGCCGGATACCAACGAGCAAGATCGGCCCATATGGTTACAGTACCACTACTGGTTTGAAAATCGCCCCCTGTTAGTTCAATCTGACCACCTTCCGGATCATACGGACTGTCAAAAATCATAAGGTATTCACCTGTTGCAATAGTAGAAACTCCCGGATCCCATATGCCATCTGGTTTTGCTTCTTTAAAGTATTGACTGCCTTTAGATCTTGCTTCTATGAAACCAACTGCCAATTGATATTCTTCATCATGT
>JBATIA010000423.1:0-2023 GCA_049667415.1 Ignavibacteriaceae bacterium | reverse complement strand
CTCATCGGCTGCCTTGCTTTTTTTCTGGGCTGAATTAGAAAGGCAGGTAAGGATCGAGGGAAAAATCAGGAAGATTCCCAAAGCTGAATCGCAAAAATATTTTGATACGCGTCCTGTTGAGAGCCGTATTGCTGCCTGGGCTTCTGAACAAAGTAATCAGATTTCGGGTAGAGGATATTTGGAGAAAAGATTCAGGGAATTTGAAAAGAAATTTACCGGAAAGAAAATTCCGATTCCTCCGAATTGGGGAGGATTCAGAGTAGTACCGAATTATTTTGAATTCTGGCAGGGTAGAGAGAATAGATTGCACGATAGGATTTGTTATAAAAAAGTAAACAAGAAATGGAAAATTTTTAGATTGGCACCGTAAAGTATTATAACGATCAGAATCTACATTGATTATTACTTTATGAGTAAAAAATGTCTAGTTGTTTTTGAATAATTACCACTCAGCGTTCTTAATTCAAGTGTATAAAAATATATTCCTTCTGCTAAATCATTAATACCAAAACTAACTTCATGATTTCCAGCAGGTTGTTGTTCATCAACTAGTGTTGCTATTTCTGTATCATAGCTATTAATCAATACCAATTTAACAAAAGATGGTTCCTCAACTTTATATTTTATTGATATCGAAGGATCGTCAAGAATAGAAGAGTTGCATCCAACTATATAAAATAGACTTAAAATGAAAAGTAATTTTATATTATGCATGATCATATTTGTTTTTAAAAATTATATCCGATTCCAATTGCTAAATTTGCAGTTACAAAATTCTGGTCATAATCATCTAAATCTCTTAATCCTTCATCGTAGAAAAATCCGTGAAGATATCTGATTTTCATTCCGGTATGAAAGTACCAATATTCAATGCTCTTGCTGAAGGGAATACGCATATTTATCAATCCTATTAATCCAATGTTAAATGAAGCTAACCTATCTACAAAGTTATAGCGTTCAAATATTACTGATCTATTTACGATAGAAAAAGATGGTCCAAGACCATAAGAAAAGAATTCACCCAAATCACCGTTAATGGACATATCTAAAGTATTCAATGATAAAGAAACATCAGAATAAAAAAATCTGTTAGGTTGAGGAATTGGAGCTGGACTATAAAAATCAAATTTAAGAAGATGATCAATACTTGAATACAAGTATGAGTAACTAAATTGAATATCGTACCCGAACAAATTTTTGTTCTCATAACTCAACTCAAACCCGTAATTAAGCAAATAATTATTGTCACCCATTATTGGCAATGAATTTTCAGAATTGTAAATATATATTCCAATTGCAGGCGCAACCGAAATTTGATGCTGTGCTAACGAAGGTACAGTAAGTATAATTATGAAAAGAGAAATATAAACTTTGTAATTCTTCCCAGACATTAAGTTATCCCTGGTATAATTTTCAAAAAAATAACAAAGAAAATTTTAAGTTCGGAACTTCTTAATTATAATCTAAACTTCTTTACAATGAAATCTGAGCCACCAATTAATGACCTCAAAACAATTGTAACAATTATAATACCTCCCCCGATTGCAGCAAATATTGTCGGTACTTCACCGTAGCCTATAAAAACCCAAACAGGATTTAATACCGGTTCAATCATTGATATTATTGAAGCCTCAACTGCATAAATTCTCTTTAATCCAGCTGAGAAGAATGCATAAGCAATTGCAATCTGAAATACACCAAGAAAAGTAACCATCCAGAGATCGCTGCTTGTTAAGGTCTCAAGTGAAAACATAAAAGGTATACTGATAATTGCGACTAAAATATTCCCATAAAATATGCTGCTGATTAGGTACTGTGGTTCGTTTTTTTTCATACCTAAAAAAAATGAAGCGAATGCTATACCCGAGAACAGTGCAATGATGTTTCCCTCAAGATGTCCCGGTTCAAGTTTGCCCACAAAAAATAATAGCATTCCAACCATACAAACTGCAACCGTGATAATATTTATTCTTTCATATTTAGTCTTGTTGAAGATAGGCTCAAATATTAAAACATATATTGG